>JAYVDQ010000029.1:0-2538 GCA_043749325.1 Chloracidobacterium sp.
ACCGTCGCGCTTATTCCAAACGTGATCGCCTTTACATGTCCGATGGCGATGCTTGTCGGCACGATCATCGGACTCGCCAAAATGCAGGGCGACAGCGAACTGGTGGCGATCCGGGCGTCGGGAGTCGGGAATGTGCAGATCGCCGTGCCGATCATTCTCCTGGGCATTTTGCTGTCGATCTTTGCTTTTTTCGTAAATCTACAGGGCGTGCCTGTGGCTGCCTCGCTTGTTCGCAATGTCGCTTTGCAAACGGCGATCAAAAAGCTTGAATCTCCACTCGAACCGGGCGTTTTCAATACCGAGGTCGCGGGTTACACCATTTATGTAAAGGGTGGTGATCTCGAAACCGGCCGTTGGAAGAACATCTTTATCTATGGCGAAGACACCGATAAAGGCGAGGTGCGTCTGATAACGTCACAGACGGGGCGTGTCGATACGACTGACCAATTTTCGGAACTGGTGCTTGAAAACGCTTCGATTTCCACGCTGCCTATATCGCCGGGGCAGGGAAAGTATGTTTCCGAAAGCATCGGCGAGGTGCGGCTTGCGATCAAGACCCGGCGCAGCGATCTGATCGCAAAATTGACCAGTTCAAATCTTCTGCCAGAGGAGCTTGGCCTGTCGCAGCTATCGGAATACGCGGCCAACGCGGATGGCAAGGAGAAGATCGAGGCTCAGATCATATGGCAGCGGCGGATCCTGCTTTCGATCACTCCGTTTATTTTTTGCATTCTCGGAACGGTAATTGTGCTGCGGTTCAATCGCGGCGGCCGAGGGTTTGGCATAGCGTTAGCCCTCGCGGTGCTCATCGGGTTTTATCTGCTCGCGTTTCTTGGCGAACAACTCGCCCGGACAGGCAAGATCAGTGTTCCGGTGGGCAGCGTGATACCGATCGGAGCTAGCGTGGTGATGGTGCTGTGGTTCAGCTTTTCGACGCGTATCAATTTTTGGAGCGGATGGCCGGAGCATTTGGGCACTGTGTTGTCCCGTCTTCGGACGGCTCCGAACAAGATCCAGGTCAGGAATCTGTTTGTCGACGTGACGACAGGTCTCAGGGATTTTGATCTCGTGCGGAATCTGCTCAAGAATTTTCTGCTTACATTCGCCTTTTTATCGACGATATTTATTATCTTTACGGCGTTCGAGCTTTGGAAATTTGCCGGAGCGATTGATGGGGGCATTGTTCTGTTGATCAAATATATTTTTTATTTGATGCCATTTATCTATCTTCAGCTCGTGCCGTCGGCGGCAATGATCGGTACTCTCGCGACCTACGTCATCAAATCGCGGCAAAACGAGATCGTCACATGGACCTCTGCCGGGCAGAGCGTTTATCGGCTACTGCTACCGTGTTTTCTGCTGATGGCGTTGCTCGGCGGGGTGAATTGGCTTATACAGGAACGCGTACTGCCGCATGCAAACCAGCTACAGGACACGACCCGTGAACTGATACGAAATCACGGAGTTGCAGCCAGTCAGCCGGGAAAATACTGGGTGGCTAACGACGAACGCATATATTCGTTTAGACTCCCAGCGTCCGTGTCCGACAACTATAAGCGAGAGTCTAAAACGGATGCTGGGGAAGGGAGTACACTGATCGCTGCGTCTGATAACGAAAAACGAGATACTTCATGCTCCGCAGGCTGTGTCACGGACCTCGCGGTTTACCAATTTGGCGATAACGGCACGCATTTGCAATCCGTGTACCGTGCGAAAAACGCGATTTGGGAGCGCGGTCGTGTCGTTTTCCTCGGAAATGTAGAGAAAAGTGATATGCGGGAAGGGAAGATCGAGACCTCGAACGGAGGGGAACTCGCGGAGACGATCAACCCGTTTTCGGGCCTTCACGCAAAACCCAGCCACCTGACCACCGACGAGATCAAACTCCAGATCGCGGTTACCGACTCCGACCTTGAACGAAGCAATCTGATGGTCGCGCTTGAGAAAAAATATACGACGCTGTTTTTGCCGTTTGTTATGGCGCTGTTTACCGCTCCGTTTTCGCTGTCGCTAAGCCGAAAAGGGAAGGCGGTGACGATTGGTTATGCGATCGGCTTATGGCTGCTCTTTACCGGCACGAGCAGTGTTTTCGAGCAACTCGGCCTTAACGGGTTTCTTTCGCCATCGCTCGCCGTCTGGTCGCCGCTCGTCATTTTTTCGATGCTGGGCATTTATCTTCTCTCAAAGGTCAAAACCTAGACGCTTTATTATAGTTAATTTATGGCCGAAAACATCGCTGAAAAGCCAAAACGAGGCTGGTTTCATCCACAGACGCTTCTTGACTGGTCGTACGAGCTTGGGATAATCGGGAAAGGCTTCAACGGAACGTTGGAAATCATCGGCGGGATATTGCTGTTAGTGCTACCTACCTCAACGATCGAGGGGCTCTTCGCGTGGCTCGCTGCTCTGTTTAGCGGCGACCCGACGACGTTTTTCGCTCGTAATTTATTGCATGCCGGCAGCGAACTCGCGACCGGCGGCACAACGGCCGCTCTCGTATTTTTCCTGCCGCACGGCCTTGTCAAGGTCGGCCTTGTC
>JAYVDQ010000030.1:0-14467 GCA_043749325.1 Chloracidobacterium sp.
TTCAAACTACCCTTTCCATCCTGTTGCAAGTCGATCAAAAGTTCGGCGGATTTGCCCATTTCAATTGCTTGTTTGGCAACGCTATGTAACATTTCAAAAGCCTCGTGATGACCCTTGCTGGTAATTGCTTCGAGCTTCGCGGCTTGATATGCGAATCGATAATCATCCGGAAATCGGCCCTTAGCGGCTTTCACATCACTCTCAATGGCAACTTTTTTCTTCACAATGTCGGCACTGTTCAATTGGGCGTTGATCTCGCTGAATGTCTGATCTGCCTTTGAGATTGGCCGGAGGCGATTGCTCAAAGCGAGATTGTTGTTGCCAGTGGTCGCGTTGTCTACTGCTTGGGTACCAGTCTCATTCGTTTCATTTTGACGTTCGTTACTTGTCGATATTTGACGCCACACGAGCGTTGCAACGACTACCGAAAAAATCAGAAACGCAAGGCCGGCACCGGCGATCAAAACAAATCTACCCATTCTTCCCTTGCTTTCTCGGTAACTTATATTCGATGCAAAGGCGGGAGGGGTAATGGTGGATTCGTCACTCGGAATAGTAAGCGTGTCAGGAGCCGATGAGGCTTCGCCCGGCAACGGCGCCCTTAAGTTTGTGCCGCAAGCGATACAAAAGACATACCGATCGTTATTATCCTCGCCGCATTTCCAACAAAACATATATGTAGTACATTAAGAAAGTTTTCATCACTCTACTTACAATTTCTGCGACGCGTGTCAGACGCTGCGAGCGTGCCAAAACGCGTCCAGAATCATTCCGATGCCGAACAATGACAGAACGATGGCGTCATTGAACAAATGTTGCTGGCTCATTCCGAGTAGTGTCCCGCCTGTCAGTTGTGTATACCACGCTCCTAACAATGCCAAAAAAGCCAGAGCAAAAAAGATTCTACCCAAATAAACCATATACGATGCCCATTTCGTCATATCCATTGCTGTTCTCCTTTTAATTTATTGCGTTCGAAGAACGCTTGTAGTCATATTTTGTTCGGTGCATAATAACCGCGTTTGGTGCGAACTTTAAGTGATTTGTCTTTAAGCTCAACCACAATTTGCCTAAAGCCGCCGTCTTTCTTTTGATTCGTCGGATAATAGCCGAGCGTATATTGCTGCTTTAGTTCGGCGGCGACCTCCGCAGAAGCTTCGTCAACACGATCGCGACCGCCCTCGTGGGCATTTTCTAAATAATAAGCGTTGCCGCCGGTCGCATCAGCCAAGGCCCGCAAAGTCCGCATATCGACCGTATCCTTGACCTGACTATCAAAAATACCGCTATGAGTCGAGCCTTTCTCCCCGTGTCCAATCCCCAGACCGTAAATGATCACTTCGGACTTGCGTGCGAGAGTCAATATGTCCTCAAATTTGACTGAACTTGCCGTATCGTTACCGTCGGTCAGCAGAAGCAGAGCGCGTTTACGGTGCTTGCCTCCGGTGATTTTTTGAAGACCGAGCAAAACCGCATCGTAAAGCGCGGTGCTCCCGCGTGGTTGGAGATTTTGAATCGTCCGTAGGATACGCTTTTTATCGTCGGTAAAATCCTGCACGATGTCGGCATCATCGCTAAACCGCACGAGAAATATTTCATCGCCCGGAGCGACCGATTTCACGAAATGCTCGACGGCATCCTGTACGCCTTCGATCTTGTCTTCCATACTGCCGGAGGTATCAAAAATAATGCCGAGACTCATCGGAATGCGGTCGCCCGTATTGAAATAGTCCAGTTTTTGCAACGCCCCGTCTTCGTAAACATTAAAATCGTCTCGTTTCAAATCAGTACGGGGCCGCCCGTTTTTGTCGGTTACGGTCGCCGTCAAAGTAACGATTTCGGTATTCACCTTAATCACTTCATCATCTTTTTCCTTGATTGGCGAAGGCGAAGGTTTCGGCGTCGGAGTGGGCGAGGTTTGCGGCTTGCTCTGCGCGTTTGAATTGGGCGCAAGTTTTAATGACAATCCGGCGAACGCGAATAAAATCATCAACAAAACAAACAATTTTATCTTCATAATTTTTAACTCCCTTCTCCCGCTTGCGGATCAATCGGCAGTGTCAGTAATTTTTCTCAAAATCACGCCGGTCAAAACAACCTTTAACCTGCCGGTTACGTCGGTGCTATTTCGCATTCGGAATCATCGAATGTACCTCTCAAAGCTGCCGTACTTCCCGCCGATCTTGCCGCGTCGGAAACTGAGTAGAATCACTAGAACTCCCGCGATCAGGTCGCTGACAAGCGCGTTCGTCGTAAAACCCGACAACAAAAACGGAGCAATGATGAGCCATGCGCCGAACAAAATGTTGATAAATCGCACGGTGCGTCCGACTTCAGCCATCGCAATCACCGCGAAAGTAACGATTAATGCACCTACCAGATGATCGCTGTCCGCCGCTCTGCCCGTTGTTTGAAACATCCAGGGAGCGAACATCAGCCATACGCCAAACGCGGCGCTGATGAGCAAATTCCAATTGCTGACGAGCCAAGTTTGAAGCATCGCCAACGGATTTGACCAATCAAAAGGCGTTAAACCATCGTCTTTCTTGCCTTCGACCGTGCCGCCAAACCAAAACGTGCGCCACAGCGGTTTGCCTTCGCGTTTTGATTGAATTAAAAACTGAATCATTGCCACAACTTCATCGAGCGTCGCCGGAATCATCGCCAGCATTGCGATTCCGGCGAGCAGGCAAAGCGAGCACCACGCGCCGACTGCCAAAGGCTGTAAAATAATCAGGATGACGCTAACCGTTCCGACCGGCACGACGAGAATCCCGAAAAACGTGACCATCCACGGCATCGTCCGCCAACGAGCTTTGTCACCCATAAAACCCATCAATATCTCCACCATATAAGCGAGCGCGCCCAGCCCCGCGTCGGAGATCGGAAACATTTTCGATACATCCGATTCCAGAACACGACGCGTGCCGTCGCCGAAAAACGGATCGTAAATCGAAGTAATGTGTCCGAGTTGATACGCCGCCATATAGCGCGAGGCGAGAAAACCAACGAGCGCGAGTAGAATGATCGGGGCGCGTTGCAGCCACGACGAGGGATTGTAAGACCAGCCGGGCGGAACGTCCGCGCCGTCCATCACCGACATATCCATGCCGGGCATCATTGTGACGAGAACTGAAAAAGCGATGAGCAGCCCGCCGACGAGCGTGTCGTTCAAATATCCGGCGGCGGTCGGCGACCAGAAAACGAGCGGCGCGAACAGCAGCCAAATGCCGACAAAACAAACCGCCCACCGCGCGTAGGCGTTGAATCTCCGCGAAGCCGCGAACAGGGAAAAAACGATGACGAGCAAACCGCTCACGACATCGCTCCAGGTCATTCCCCTGCTTTGGTAGCCGAAAGTGAATGGGCTCGTGATGAGCCACGCGCCGAGCAAAAGATTGACAAAACACGCCCAGAGCGATTCGCGCCACATCATATCGCCGTGGCCTGTCCCGCTCATTCCGCTCATTTCGCTCATCGAACCGTGCGACATGGCTGGCGATTTTTCGTCGTCCGCATCGCTCTGCACCATTTTGGCGTGTTCTTCCGCCGACATTCCCGACATTTCGGTTTTATTGCTGTCTTTCGCCTCCTGATTTTGCGGATTCGGCGATGGCCGTTCGCCGTGTTTTCCGTGTTCGTTTTTCATTGATCGTTTCCTGACGCTTGGCTTTTCGCGGATTCCTCCGTTTCGGCGAGTTCCGACGGCAATTCGAGGTTGTTTTCCCGATACCAGCCGATCGGGTCGGCCTTGAGCGCCGCGACCATTTTGGGAATAGTCTTGCGCAAACTTCGTTTCGGCTCCCAACCGAGCAACGTGCGGGCGCGCGTAATGTCGATCTCGTAGTGGTCGTTCGCCCTATCGATCATCCACGGCTTGATAAATGGGTCGGCTCCGGGCAGTTTCTCCATCACCCACGCTCCCGCCTTTGCCAGCGCGGAAAGGGCTCCCGGCACTTCCAAAGTTTCCAATTCCTCGCCATGAATCAGCCGGGCAAACGTGTGCTGAAGCTCGTCGTAGCTCAGCGTTTCCGGCTCGCCAATCAAAATCGGCGACTCGGGCGGAAGCTGCGCGCGACGCTCGACCACCAACTCGATGGCGTCCACCAGATCGTCCATATGTACAAACGACTGCCCGTGCGAAGTGCTGCCGGAATAGATACGGCTCGTCAACTGCCGCTCGGAGATGCGCTGCATCTGGTGCGCCAGCGGAATCGAATGGCTGAGGTCGTCATACACTCCGGCGATGCGGAGCATCACGGCCGGTATATCGCCGCGCTCATTCCGGATCAGTTCTTCTGTCTTAACCTTCGATTCCGGGTATGCCCACGTCGCCTCGATCGGCCAGTCTTCGTTGATGAATTGTCCCGGCTCAGCCGGACGATGAACGAGCATCGTACTCGAAAAGACAAACTGCTCGACCTTGAAATCATGCTCACGCAAGCCTCGCAGCAGGCGTCCCGTTCCCTTGACCGTTATTTCGTCATATTTCTCGCTCGGCTCGCCGAAAAAATCGTAGTAGGCGGCGAGATGGATCACCGAGGCAATGTGCGCCCCGTGATGCTCACGCAGCATGCGCAAGCCTTCGCTCACGCTCTCGTCCGACGTGATTTCGACGGGTATGTAAATACAGCCGGGCGGCACAGATTTGGGAGCCTCGCGGTCAAAGCCGACGACCTCGCCAAAGCGTCCCGCGAACCGCCGCATTACCGCCGAGCCAATCCTTCCGCTTGATCCCGTGACAAGGACAATTCCGTTCTCTGTTTTGGTATTTCCTTCAGTTTTGTTGTCAGTTTCCGTGTTCAAAGCTGTTCCCCCTTATCGGATTTGCCCGCATACTGTTCCGGATGTTCGTTGAATTTGCTCATGCATTCCTCGCTGTCGAAGTAATAGGTCACGCCATTGTGCTCAGATATTCCGGCGGCGTCCTTTTCTTCCACCGGCATCTCGCAAACTGGATCGATATGATTCGTCATCGCTCTCCTCCTCTGAAAATATCCGGTAAACCGATCATATTCATCTTGCAACTCAATGATTTAATCTTTCGGCCGTGGTTTTCGCCGTCCGGTTACGTAGAGCCAGGTTCCCCCAAACATTACGACTCCGCCGATTAGCGATAAGAATCCATGTCTCATGTAGCCCGTATCCAAGTCCGTCCCCATTAAAACCATAACTGAATGCCAAATGAAAAGACCTGCCCCGATAAATCCGACAATGATTCCTGCAATTCTCATGGCTTTCTATCTCCGTCTCCGCTATTACTCCGCAACCGGCTCCGGCATCCTTTCCGCGTATGGTGGAATGTCTGAGTCCCGTTCGTCTTCAAAATCCCCTTCGTCCTGTCCTGCCGCGTGGGCTTCACGCTCGGCGATAACTTTTTGGGAAATTTTTCGCCCAAATCTGTAGAAAACCGCCGGTGTAAATGCCTGGTCAAACAAAGTTGAAGTCAGTATCCCGCCCAGCATAACGACCGCGAGCGGGTGCAGAATCTCCTTGCCAGGCTCTCCGGCGGCGATCACGAGTGGGATCAGCGACAGACCAGCGGTCAAGGCGGTCATCAAAACTGGGACAAGCCGTTCGAGCGAGCCGCGTATGACCATTTCTTCGGTGAAATCTTCGCCTTCTTGTTTCATCAAATGAAGATAATGCGAGATCATCATGATGCCGTTGCGCGAGGTGATGCCGACGAGCGAAATAAATCCAACGAGCGTGGCAATCGAAAACACGCCGCCCGTCAACAACAGGGCTATGATCGCGCCGACTAAAGCAAGCGGAACTTTAACCATTACCTGCACTGCCGCCCGCCAATCGCCCAACGCTTTGAGCAGAATGAAGAAGATCGCGATGAGCGAAAAGACGGTTAAGATCGACAGCGTGCGCGTCGAACGCTGCTGTGCCTCAAACTGACCGCCGTATTCGAGAAAATAACCTTCCGGCAATTGCACTTGTGCTTTGATGCGGTCTTGTATATCGCCGACCACCGAACCTAAATCACGACCGGAAGTGTTCGATTGAATGACGATCCTGCGTTTTGTGTTTTCGCGCAGAACCTGATTTGGTCCCGGCAGGTTTTCAATCGTCGCGACCGCGGAAACGGGGATCTGCGTTCCATTCGGCGTGTCAACCGTGGCCATGCGCAATGCGTCGAGGCTGTTTCTGGCCTCGTCTGCAAAGCGGATAACTACGTCAAAGCGTCGTTGCCCTTCGACGGCTTCGGAAACTTTTTTGCCATTCAAAGCCGTTTCGAGTGTTTCGGTAATCTCTCCGGCTGTCACGCCGTACTGGCCAGCTTTTGTACGATCCACATTAAAGCGAATTTGTGGAATCAGCACTTGCTTTTCGATTGAGACGTCGGTTGCACCCTCAATACCTGCCACGACATTGCGGATTTCCTCGGCTTTAGAACGCAGAATGCCAAGATCGTCGCCAAAAAGCTTGATGGCGATCTGCGCTCGAACGCCGGATTGCAGATGGTCGATGCGATGCGAGATCGGCTGACCGATGTTCACAGTTACACCGGGAATCTGGGCGAGTTTGTCCCGAATATCGTCTAAAATTACCTCGCGTCCCCTCGCACCTTCCTTTTTTAGATCAACGTCAATTTCCGTATAATGAACCCCTTCGGCGTGTTCGTCCAATTCCGCCCGTCCGGTCCGCCTGCCCGTAGAAATAACTTCGGGCACTGCGAGTAAAAGTTTTTCGGCGATCTGTCCGATACGACTCGATTCGGAGAGAGATGTTCCGGGCTGGGCCTGAATGTTGATCGTAAGCGTTCCTTCATTGAACTCGGGTAAAAATGACGAACCCAGGAACGGCAATGTCGCAGCCGTTAGTAAGAAAAGTGCTGTCGCACTCGCGATTACCATCCATGGATGGTTTATTGTCCGGCGCAGTAATTTTTCGTCCCATTTTTTTAGAAAGCGAACCAGAAAGCCGTCTTTTGCCTCATGCATCGCCTTCATTTTAGGAAGCAGATAATAAGAGAGCACAGGCGTGACCGTTAGGCTGACGAAGAGAGAAGCGACCAGTGAAGTTATATATGCGAGTCCAAGCGGTGCTAAGAGTTTCCCTTCAACACCCGTGAGCATAAAAAGCGGAATGAACACGAGCGCGACGATGAACGTCGCAAATACGATACTTGAACGAATTTCCATTGACGCTTCAAAAACCACCGTCAACGCGGATCTTGGCTGCTCTAATCGGCGATTTTCGCCGAGACGGCGAAAAACGTTTTCAACGCCGACAATCGCATCGTCAACCAACTCGCCGATCGCCACCGCCAAACCGCCTAAAGTCATCGTGTTAATGGATACGCCCAAAGCCTGAAAAATCAGAAACGTAATGACGAAGGACAGAGGGATCGCCGTCAACGTAATAAACGTGGTGCGGAAATTCAAAAGAAACAAGAATAGAACAATGACAACAAGAATCGATCCGTCGCGCAGTGCTTCGACAACATTTGAAATCGACGTGGAAATAAAATTTGCCTGACGAAAAAGATTGGCATTGATTTCCACGTCCTCCGGCAACGACGCCTGAAGTTCCTTGAGCGCGCCGTCAATCTTTTGCGTAAGGTCCAGCGTCGAAGTACCCGGCTGTTTCTGTATCGACATTATGACAGCTGGCTTCCCGTTCGCACCCGCATCGCCACGTTTTATACGCGCTCCAAATTCAACATTCGCGACGTCGCCTATCTTTACAGCCGTGTTATTTCGGTATGCAACGACAGTTTGTTTTAGTTCGTCAACGGAATAAAAACGTCCCAGATTTCTAACAAGATATTCCTGCGATTGTGCATCGACGAAGCCGCCCGTCGAGTTGGAATTCGACTTTTCCAGCGCTTTTGAAACTTCTTCGATTGTCACACCAAATTGCTTTAGTTTTTCCGGGGTAACTAACACCTGATACTGTTTTACACCGCCTCCAATGTTGATAACCTGCGCTACACCGCCAATGGTCAAGAGCCTCGGACGTATTGTCCAATCGGCCAATGTCCGAACATCAAGGGGATCCGTTTTACCCGATTTCGAACTTACCGAAACCAGCAAAATTTCGCCCATGATCGAGGAGATCGGCGCGAGGCTCGGCAACACGTCGGGTGGAAGCTGCTCTTTTGCCTGCGAAAGCTTTTCGGCCACCAATTGACGATTGCGGTAGACATCGGTTCCCCAGTCGAATTCGACGTATATAATGGAAAGTCCAATACCGCTTTGCGAGCGAACGCGCGACACGCCCGGAACGCCGTTCATTGCCGTTTCAATCGGAAACGAGACGAGTGTTTCGACTTCTTCGGGTGCAAGTCCGCTCGCCTCGGTCATGATAGTCACAGTCGGTTTATTGAGGTCAGGCAAAACGTCAACCGGCAGATTGATCGCGACATATGCGCCCCAAACAAGAAGAAGCGCGGCTAGCGCGACGACGATCAGCCGATTCTGCAATGCCCATTTTAAAATTGCTCTCATTTTCTAACTTCGGAAACTTATTTCGACCACTTAGCTTTCCAATCCGCCATTTGTTTGATTTCGGCTTGCTGCGCTTTAATAATGTTTTGCGACAATGTCTTGATTTCCGGATGTTCGGCCTTGGTTAGCGCTTCTTTTGCCATGGTTACGGCACCTTGATGGTGGGGCGTCATCATGTCGAGAAACATCGTGTCAAAGTCTTTTCCGCTCATGGTTTCCATCTTTTTCATCCCGTCGCCCGTCATCATCTTCATCGAATCCATCATCCCGGCCATTTCCATATTCATTGCAGTGGGTTTGTCTTTGAACCATTTTTCGCGCCAATCCTTCATCTGTGCGATCTCTTTGTTCTGATCTTCGATGATTTTTTGTGCGAACTTCTTTAACTCGTCATTGCTCGTTTTTTTCAGAGCCGCTTCGGCCATTTTAACGGCCCCCTGATGGTGCATAGTCATCGTGTCGATGAATTGCAGATCGTATGGCTGACTCGCCGCATTGGGCGAAGATTTCATATCCATCATTCCCGACATATTCGAGTTGCCGTTCAAAGGCATGTTAGACATATTCGACGGCATCGAGTTGGCGTTCATCGTCATCGCGTTACGATTCATCGCGACATTCGCATTGCTGTTCGCCGTTTGGCTGCACCCTGCACCCAAAACTGCAAGAGCCGCACTCAAAACTAAACTTATTACAATCCCTTTCTTCATTTTCCAATCCCTCCTGATCTAAATTCGCTGAAACCAGTTTAATGTATGGTAATTGTGCCTTTAGCCTTTCCAGAACTGCATTTAAATACTATTTCGCCCACTTCCTGCGGTGTGATAACAATGGTCACATCCTTTTTGAGCTCCAGTTTCTTGCGGATGTTCAGCGAGGAAAAAACTACGTCCTTGCTGCACCCTTTAGAATCCGGCCGATTGAAGATCAAGGTCAGTTCATAGCCCTTTTCGGCTCTGATCTGCGAAGGAGTAAATCCATCTTTTGTAACCGAAATACGCACGGTTTTCGGATGTTTGGCGGCAATACTCGCTTTTTTCCGGCCCTTTTCAGTTGTCGCACCGGCAAAAGCCGTAACGCTGCTCGAACTAATCATAATAGCCACAACAACTGCGGCCAACGTTTTCATCAATTTGCTTCTCATTTATTTTTCCTCTGTTTTTAGTTTAATTAACAACCACTTTGCCTTTCAGCATGTTCATTCCGCAGGCAAACGAAATATCGCCAGCTTCGTGAGGCGTAAATTCAACCAATACGGTTTCGCCTACGGGCAATTTCTTGTTGATATTCAATTTGGGAAAAACCACCTCATTGGCACAGTTTTCCGCGTCGGTGCGGTAAAACGCCAACTGCGTCGGCTTGCCTTTCTCTACCCTGATTTCCGCCGGTTCAAAACCGTTTTTACTTACCATTACTTTAATCGCACCAGCAGGAGCATTGAATTGGCTTTTGGCCTTTTTAATATCCGCCTCGCCGACTTTTACAATAAAGGGTACGGCGATCACCTTGCCACCGCGTTGAAATTGCGCCCAAATCTTATACAAACCTGCCCTTGGAAAGGCCGTATGCGCCGAAACTTCCGATCTGTCTTCGCTCGTTCTGATTTCCATTTTCGAATGGTCGTCACCGCTTCCCTGATCGTCCATCTTGCCTTCACCCATATTCATGGAATCCATAGACTGGCCTTTCGACATTGGATGGACGTGAACGTAGTCCTTCAAATCCTGGCTGATTAGAACAAAATGAGCGAGTTCGCCCAGGTAATTTTGTAAATCCGGCGCGCGCATCCCGCTTGCGGCATCAAACATTTGAAAATCGAGCCTCAATTCCTTTCCTGCCTTCAGACTCGCGCTCGGTTTCATGATGACCTTTAAGCCATCAACCGTCTTTTCAAACTTCGGATCGGGAACGAGTGCAATCTTAGCCCGTTGAGTCCCTGCCACTTTTAACTCGATCTGCTCGACAACCTGAGTGGATCCAGCCGGTGTAAAATCGGCATATAGCTTGTAATCGCCGCCGTTCGGAAAACTATACGAAACACGCAAGGAGCCATCCGGTTGCGGTTCCGGGTGGATATGATAAAACTCGGCAAGATCACTTGAGACGACGATCAAGTGCATCGGTTTTTCATGAACGATCTGGAGGTCCTTTACCGTCGCACCTTGCTTGTCCTTAATCGTAAAAATTAGATCAGTTGAAGTTCCCGCAGTTATCTCAGCCGGCTGGCTTTTGAATTCCAGCGTAAAAGGCTTACTTGGGTCCGCTATGACTGGAGTTTCGCTGTTTGTCACACCGTTTTTCGTAGAGTTATTCGTTAGATTCGAACCGCAGGCGATCAAAAACAGACCAGCAATTCCTAAACCAACACTCGTGATCAAAATAAGTACCTTCTTCATATTCTTCTTAGTTTGTTTAAGCCCCGGGCTGAGTTGAACGTAGTTGATATAAACCTTCGGTAACGACACGTTCCCCTTCTTTCAAGCCGGTTTTCACTTCCCAATAGTCGGCACCCTCCGCGCCAAGCGCAACTGGGCGTTTTTCAAAACTTTCTCCGCCGTTAAAAACATATACAAATGTTTGACCTTGTTCGGTCACAACGGATTTTTTCAAGACAGCGAGAACCTGACGGTCGCCGCTCGTATCGATCGTGATATCGACAAACATGCCTTCCCGCAGCTTTCCGAATGGATTTTTCATTTCGTAAATGACCGGAAAGGTCCGCGTTTGCTCGTTGACGGTTTGTCCGATTGAAACCAGCCTTCCGTCGCCATCCTTTGTCCCAACGGTGTAAACTTCACCGCCCAATGCGGCTGACGTAAAACTGGCACGGGTCGATTCGCGGACCGTCGGCAAATCGCGCTCGAAAACATTTGCTTCGATCAAAACGCTGGAAAGATTGACGATTGACAAAATGTCCTTTCCCGCTTCAAGCTGCTGGCCGCTTGTGGCTTTAATTTCGTTGACGATGCCCGTGACCGGGGCAGTCAAAGGAAAAACGAGTAATGGCCGATTGAGGCTTGGCGAATTGAAGGTGATCTGCCCAGCCTGAGTTTGTCTGATCTGCACGTTCAAAAGCTGTACTTGCTGATCGGCCGAAGCAACTTCCTGTTCCTCGACTTTCACGGCGGTTTGGGCTTCCTCAACCCGCTTTTTAGGCACGGCACTGACGTCAAACAGATTTTGTGACCGACGCAATTCGCGCTGGGCTTGAGCCAGCCGCGTCCGCGCTTGCTGTGCTTTCGCGCGTTGGTCGGCTTGCTGTGCCTGTAGCTGGAGAATGCTATTCTTGATTTCCAATTTTTTTGCTTCGACTGTGAGCCGCTGGGATTCAAGGCCGCTCTGAGTCGAAACATCCAATACCTGTTCGATAGTTCCGATCTGCTCTCCGCGAGCGACGGCCGAGCCCAAACTCAATCCGTTGCGCAAAAGGATCTTGCCGGGAACCTGCGTCGAAACAACAGCCTTCGCATCCGGACGGGTCCGAACCGTGCCTGTTGTTTTAAGACCGCTCGTAATTTGGCGGGTTGTAACCGGTTCAGTTTTTATCCCAAAAAGTATTTGAGATTCTTTTGGGATGGTCAAAACCGTTGACGTCGCCAACGAATTGGTCGTTGTTTCCGTTGTTGAGATCAAAGGCAGTTCGGCGGCAATTCGCACGTCTCTCGCCGGCAAAAAATAAGCTAAAACGAAAAAGCCCACCAAAAAGAGTAAAAGTGCTAAAGCGCCCAGGGGGGCGAGCCGTCTAAAATTCATGCCCCCTTTTCTTCTTGCCGCATAGAAAACCGAACCAAGAGCGCCGAGAGTCAAAAAGCTTAAAATCAAAATTCCAATCCAAAACGACCAAAGAATGGGCGCCGTTGAGACCGTAACCGGAAAGTCGGCTGAGAAACTCCGGCCATCTTCAGTTGTCACCGAGAAGACGATCTTGTAATCCCCGGCGCGACCGAAATCGTAGGACAAGCGATAGTTGCCGTTGGCTTCGGTTTTGACCGGCAAAGAGTCGGCAACCTTTGTTCCGTTTGGCCTGATAATGCTGGCGGTCACTGACGCTTTTTCCAGCGGGACAGGTTCACCGTCGCCAAAACCGCCCTCGACCTTTTCGGCGATTCGGATCAAAAATTGTTCCGTTTCGCCGGAGCGCGGATCGCCCGGCGAACGCTTCAAAACGAGACTGAAATTTCCGCCTTCATTTTGAATATTGCGTTCTGCCGTGACGATTGAGATAACAGGCTGGCCAGCCACAGGCGCCGCTTTTGGCTCCTCGTGCCCGGCATCAGCCCATGCGATAGCGGGCAAAAGCCATGTGGCAAGAGCGGCCAACAAAAGCAAGCCGCCCGCCGCCCGCCTCTTACCGGTCTTCGAACTTTGAACTTTGAACTTTGATCTCATGATTAGTGTTTGTCCGCAGTGCCGTAAAGCGATTGCATTGTTAAAATATCTATCTGCACAGCTTTGGCGATCGCTTTCGCCGTTGCATCATCCACGCCGCCGGCAGCCTTTATCTGAAACTTGTCGTCATGGCCTTTGCCGACAAACTGTTTCAGAAAATCCGCCGAAACGCCGTCAGCGCGAATTTCCTTGATGTAAGGCTTACCATCCTTATTTTCGTAAACAACCACCATGTCCTTGCCGCCCGCGTTAACGACCGTTGCCGCGCCGATCTGCTTACGGGCACCGCCTGCCGTGGAAAAAGCGAGATATGAATGATGGTCGGTATCGGGAAGCTTGCCGCCCGCTTCCTTTTCGATCTCGGCGATCTCGGCTTTTGGAATGTCTTTGTGTTGTTTCGTAAAGCTCTGAGCATCGGGAAACGCGGCCTTCACTGATGCTGGAGCGTCTTCGTCAGCTTTCGGCGGCGCACTATTCACGACGTTTGTGTTGGTTTTCGCCTGATTCGTATTTGCAGGCGTCGTGGTATTTGCGCCGGACGAACAAGCGGCGGCCAAGGCCACTGCGGCAACCAAGGCGAAAAGTGTAAATATTGTAATTTTTTTCATTTTATTGTCCTCTTTAGTTTTTTGGTGTATTAACGTTCACGGAAACGCTTTTCTTTGGTAATTCAAATGCCTGAATCGATTTCAGAAATTTTTCACGGTCAATTTGTTTTGGGCCATTATTCTGGCCCGGCAAAATCAACATTGATCCCGGCGAAAGCCCGGAAGCGGGAATTGTCGTGCCGATTGCGGTTTCAAGCTCAGCGAGCGTAATGTAGTATTCACGGAGTGATTGGTTGTAGCCGGTGACGTTTTCCGTTAATCGCCGTTGTTCATTCACGACTTCAAAGATCGAGAATTCGCCGATCCCGTAGGCCGCCCTGACGGACCGCAAATTATCTTCGGCCCGGGGCAAAATCTGCGTTGAGTACATAACGACGGTTTCCGCGGCCGCCCGGTATTTGCGATAGGCAACGGCGACATCTCGGCGAACCGTAGATTCTAAGAATTCTCGCTGCCTCGCAGCCTGAACTCTTTCCGCGGCAGCAGAGGCGATCGCGCCTTGATTGCGATTAAAAAGCGGGAGATCTACGGAAACGCCGAAAGTTAATTCATTGTCGGTTTGTGGAAAGGGTGAAACCCCCAGCGACGGTGGAAAATTAGTGATCCGTTTGTTGCGCGAGTATTTGATGGACGGCGCAATATTAGGGACTGCATTCGCCTTCGCCAAATTGATGCGGGCGGAGCCTATTTGCTCTCCAATTTTCGCCGCCTGCAGATCGGCTCTTTCGCGCAATGCAATTTCCGTCAATTCGCTTAAACCAAGATCGAGACGCGGCGGTCGGTCGGGTTGCGGAGCGAGCCGTAAGTTTTCGGCAAGTTCACCACCGATCATCGTTTTCAGTTTCAGCAGCCCGGTTTCAAGCTCGCTTTTCGCCTGGACTACCTGCACTCTCAGCCGGTCTGCTTCAACCTTAACCAGATTTACGTCAAGAGGCGCGACATCGCCCTCCTTGAGCCGTGCTTCAACTGCGCGAATTATTTCCTCGTCCGCCCTAATGAGCCTTTCGA
>JAYVDQ010000031.1:0-2642 GCA_043749325.1 Chloracidobacterium sp.
TCCGAAGAGAGCTTTAATCGTTCGACTTGCATGTCTGAGGCACGCCGCCAGCGTTGATTCTGAGCCAGGATCAAACTCTCGTTAGTTTCCTAGTTCATCGTTGCCAATAAACCGAAGTCTATTGGACTTTTTTGTTGTTCTATATGAATTAACACATGGACTCACATATTTAGTTTTCAAATATCAACTTCACAACCTCAACTTCTCCGTCGAGGCGAAACTACTGATTATACAGAAGTGATTCTGTATGTCAACCCGCAAAGCAAAAGATCCAACTTTTTATTTCAAGCCCGGCGAACCGGTCTGCTTCGGAGGCAATTTAAGATTTTCTACGTTTAGCCATTCAAAGTCAAACGGTGATGTGTCTTTTTTATGTTTACAATTAAAAACAAGGTAAAGACAGTGTCGTTAGACAGTTAGCAGAGTATCAAATCGATAAATTCAAAGAACTTCTAACCATTTTTGGCCGAAAATAAATTCCCTTCAATTACTTGAAGGGAACGTTTTAACTCCCAAAAACCTTCGCTCGTTCACTCGAGCAAAGAGAATAATACCACGTGAAAAAAGATTGTCCAGCCCACAAGGCACTTTTTCTGCCTTTACAGCAAAAAGTCGTTATTAGCCCTGTTTCTTGCGTGGGCAGCGGGTGGCAAGGGCCCATTGCGTCACTTTTTAGTGTGGTTAATCGTCACGCCTAATTTCGGCAGACTCAGCCTCAGCGGTACTGTCCTCTGCTATTGTCGCGTATGGTTGATGCTGAACTCGGCCCCGATATGAAACGCAGAGAAACTGCCGTTAACATTGAACGGAGTGCCGTCCGAGTTCACAAACTCGATGCGAGTGATTTTGGAGGCCCCCGTAAGTTTGTTTCCGCTTATCGATACCTTGACGGTTCCATAATGCTTGCCGCTTTTGCCGGGGTCACCGCGATAGTCGGCCTCGTAATCGCATGTCGCGGTCAAGCCGTCGACCCTGCAATTCGTCCAGGTGGTAGTACCCTCTCGTCCGCCGCCCGACCATTCCTCGGTCGCAGTAATACCCGATCGGCCGCCCGATATCGTGATCCGGGATCCGCCATTTACCCATGTACCGGCCCAACCGCTTGAATTACGTCCAGAATCGTCACTCTTCGACTGGTCGTTCGTATCGTCACTCGATCCGGCAGCTTCACGATTGAGCATTACTACAACATTGTCCTCCGACAGGGCTTTCATTCCGACCATAAACGTCGCAGAGCCGGACTTGTAGTATGTGGCTTCTGCAGTGACGATCTCGTCTTCACCCGGCGGAAGTGCGTGTCTGAACTGCGCGCGGCCTTCGTAGTCAGTGGTCTTTTCCTGACCGTCGGGAAGCTTGACCGTTGCGTATCGTACCGGCACTACGTTTCCGCTTTTATCTCGGCCCTTAACAGCGACATTCAGTACCCTCTCTCCGCCGGGGTTTGGTGTTAGGTCGAAGTTAATTGCCGGAGGGTTTTCATCGTTAAATGGATCCGGAGTCATCCCTCGCGAGTCAGGTTTATAGCCGGCGTGCGAGACGGACACCTCGAAGATATCCAAGTGCGTTACCTTGACCAATGCTCTTCCGGCCGAGTTCGTGCTCCCGTAGAAAAGTTCGCCGCTCGAGAGTCCCCTAAGTTTGATCTGGGCCTCATAGAGAGGCATGTGGTCGCCCAAAGAGAACACGTTCACCTCGATAAACTTACTTCCGCTTTTGGGCTGTAATGCCACGGTCGCAAAGAGATCGCCGGACGCGCTTGTCACCGGAATGGTCCTCTTTGTCGTTTGAAAATCGGGATGCGAGATAGTGACAATGAATCTCTGACCGACCTTCGGCTTATGTTTGAGAAATCCGCCGATGGACTCGGGCACGATATACACTTTTCCGTCCGCATCGCTCTGTAGCGTCATATCTATCGGCAAAGGTGCCATGGAGCGGTCGTAAAGATAGCTTGCCGACATCGACGCCCCCTCGAGGGGTTCACGGCGGTCGGATCGCATCACAGTGATGACGAGCCTGAAGTTTACATTGACCGCGTCGCCTTGTCCGTAGCAAATGAGATGAGGAAAAATCGTGAGCGTCAAAAGAAACAAAGCCCGGAACACTAAACCAACGCACCGAGCCGGCGAGAGCCTTTTAAGTTTTCCACATCGAACCGTCAGCCATACGGCACAACCTGATAAGCGTTGCATATCTCCTCCACAGCGGGCAAAGGGTACGGAAGAATCCAATGGAGCGGGTGACGAGGCTCGAACTCGCAACTTTCAGCTTGGGAAGCTGACACTCTACCATTGAGTTACGCCCGCTTTTTTGGACATAATAACACGACTTTGTTTCACCGCAACACTATTTTTTGGCTTCCAGCAGGAGATCGATCAACTCGCGAACAGCACCGCAACCGCCGTTTCTTTGCGTTACGTAGTGAGCAGCGGCCTTTGTTTCGTCATGAGCATCGGCTACGGCCACAGCAAGGCCCACGTAAGGCATTAGTGCTGCGTCAGGAGTGTCGTCGCCTATAAAGGCCGTCTCATCGAGCGAGACGCCGGCAGCGGCTAATAGCTCATTAAATGCCGATATCTTTTCGCTCCGTCCCTGTAGGACAAATTCGATCCCTAATTGCTCCGCACGCAGATCAACGATCT
>JAYVDQ010000032.1:0-14798 GCA_043749325.1 Chloracidobacterium sp.
TTTGATGAGGCAACGACTAAACTTTCGAGTAGATTTCTTGATGAGGCAATAGGGGCTGAGATAGGCACCGCATTTGAAAACCGGATCGTCTTTCTGATCGAGACGATTCAGGTTACAGAGAATTTCCTCTTCGGGCAGATCCTTTTTCTCGCACATCAGGCACATATTCGGCAACGGGATCGTGGCCGGATCTAGTTCGTTTCCGTTGTCATCATAATAAGGCATAACTACTCGGCCTTTCGCTGCCTGGTTTCGCGGTCGAATAGCGGCATTGCGTCACCGGGGCCGATACTCCGTATCTCGGCACGCATTATTTTTATTACCGACCGTAGGGCAGACGCACCGCCTGAAGCCTTGGCTTCGGTTAAGACTACCGTACGTTGCCAGGCGGTTTCAAGTTCGTCGGCAATGCCTGAGATCTGCGAAATGTCATAGGGAACGGCGAAATCGGGGGCACCTATGCGTGCAAAGACCCGCAAATATCTCGCCGTTGCCAGATCGGGGCATGCGAAGCGGCGTCTGCCCACCTTTAGCTCTATTCCCAGAAGCGTGTATTGTATTTCGGCCCGGTTTTCGCGGACGGGGATTTTGAGATGATACGACCGCGTTCGCTGCGAGCGAACTTTCTCTTTATAAATGCGAGGCAGCCATTCGTCGGCAAGATGAGCGCAAATTTCGGCGGCAATATCCATCGGACAAACTTTGTAGATGCTATTTATCGACTTTGACGGCGACGCTCGACGGCGACTGGACAAATCTCTCGATTACGCGGTCGGCGAAGATTCCGAAATATAAAACGCCAAGCACGGCGATAATAAGCGCGGCGGCGAGCGCGGCCGGCATTTTGGGCTCGATCCATTCGCTGACGCGTTCGCGGAAAAACATCACGACGATCAGCCGCAGATAGTAATAGGCGGATATCGCCGAACCGATCACGGCCACAACGACGAGACTCGTAACGAGTGGATTTCCCGCCTCAAGGGCAGGGCGGAATACGAGCACCTTACCCATAAATCCAGCCGTCAGCGGCAATCCGAGAAGCGATAGCATAAACAGCGAGAGCGAGAACGAAAGCACCGGAGATTTGAATCCGATGCCGTTGTAATCCTCAAAATCACAGCGGCGGTCGTTTTTCTGTGCGAGCAACGTAACGATAGCGAAAGCTCCAAGGTTAGTCACCGAGTACGTCAGCATGTAAAACGCGACCGAGGCTATCGCTGCGTCTCTGGCGGCATCGGTTTTAGCCATGCCCGCTCCGATAAAGCCGACGAGGGCATACCCCGCGTGAGCTATTGACGAGTACGCCAGCATTCGCTTGACGTTGGTCTGCATTATCGCCGCGACGTTGCCGACGAGGATCGTGAGGATCGCCATAACGGCAAGAGCGGACGTCCACGTTAGCTGTAAATAAACCGAGGACTGAACACCCGCGACGAGCGGCAACCCCAGGACAAAGATGCGAATAAACGACGCAAACGCGGCTGCCTTTGGCCCGGCGGCCATGAAACCAGTGATCGGCGTCGGAGCGCCTTCGTACACATCCGGAGCCCAGACATGGAACGGGGCCATCGCGATCTTAAATCCAAACCCGACGATCATCATCGCTCCACCGATGAGCATCAGGGCAGGGAAGTTTGGGTCCGCGACCTTTTCGGCGATCTGCGTGAGATTTGTCGAACCGGTCGCGCCATAGATCAACGCCATTCCGTAGAGCAAAAACGCCGACGCAAACGAGCCGAGGATGAAATATTTCATCGCCGATTCGTTTGATTTGAGATCCGCTTTTCTCAATCCTGCCATCACATATGTGGCTATCGAGAGAGTTTCGAGGCCGAGGAAAATGACGACCAGGTCATTACCCGCCGACATCATCATCATGCCGAACGTGGCAAACAGCAGCAGAGCGTGGTATTCGCCGGCTGGAACATTTTCACGCTCGACCCAGACGGTCGAGATGAGCACGGTCATTGCCGAAACAAACAGGAATACGAACGAAAAGCTAAGTCGCAGATTGTCGTGGGCGATCATGCCGTTCCATGAGGTCGCCGGCTGATCGCCGCCCCACATTGTCGCAAGCACGATACCTGAGATAACCAGCCCCGCGATCGCGATAACGCCGGAAACGGTTCGTTGTTTGGGGAAAAAGCTGTCGTACAGCATGACGACAACGCCCGCGAACGCAACGATCAACTCAGGGAGAATGATCGAAATATTCGCATTCGGCGCTACAAGATCTGTTAGCAAAAATAAACTCATCTGATTATTAATTACGGCATCGGAATTGAAAGGTCCTTGCAGATCTTTCTTGCAAGTAAATTCGGAATTTCCGTATGTCGCGGCACGGCTTCGGTATGACCGGTTTGCGGATTACACCAAAGCCAATGCTCCTTTCCTTCTCGTTTCAGAAAACACCCGTGCCGGCGAAGATGTCTGAGCAGGGAACCGCGTTTCATATTCCGACTACGACGGACTCGCGTATCGCATCTGCCGGAATGCCTCGAAGAGCATCTTCTAGCCGATCTTCGAGGATCAATTCTATCGCTGCCGCCAGATTGCTTCGGCACTCTTCAATAGTCCGGCCCTGACCATTTACACCCGGAATCTCAGGACAGTATGAGATAAACCAATCCTCATCTTTCTCGATAATTGCTGTAAATTCGCTATTCATAGGTTTAACCTCGAAGCGTTAATTATCTTTCATCCTTAGATGCTTCTGCAATAGTTCCGCCCGCCTGATGCATTACGCGTTCCTGAATAGCTTTGATAGCCTCATCCGACCGTGCAAGGAATGGCTTTGGAAATACGCCCATGTAAACCATCAGGAGGATCAGCGGGATCATTAGCCCGATCTCACGCCAACTGAGGTCGGCTAGGGACTTGTTCTTCTCGTTTGTGACCTGGCCAAAGAAAACGCGCTGCACCATCCATAGCAGATAAACGGCGGCAAATATCACACCTGTACCAGAGAGCATTGCGGCGATGTAATTCCAATTGACGCTGGCTGTCACGCCGAGCGCGTGCGACTGGAACATGCCGATCATTATCAGGAACTCACCCACAAAACCATTGAGAAACGGTAAACCTATAGACGCCATTGTCGTTATGACAAAAACGGTCGCGTATATAGGCATGACGTTCGACAGCCCGCCAAATTGTGTTATCTCACGCGTATGACGCCGCTCGTAAATAAAACCAACAAGAAGGAACAACGCTCCCGTCGTCACACCGTGGCTGAGCATTGTGTACAACGCACCCTGCATGCCCTGCTCGGTGAACGAGAACATCCCCAGAATCACAAAACCCATGTGTGCGACCGATGAATACGCGACCAGTCGCTTAATGTCTGGCTGCACCATCGCGACCAGTGCCCCGTAAATAATGCCGATGATCGCGAGCGTGATAAATAACCAGGCCCACTCGCGGCTCTGATCGGGGAACAGCGAAAAATTGAACCGCATCAGGCCATAAGTTCCCATCTTTAGCAGCACCGCCGCCAGGATAACCGAACCGGCCGTCGGAGCCTCGGTATGAGCGTCGGGCAGCCACGTGTGAAAAGGAAACAGCGGGACCTTGATCGCGAATGCCAAAGCGAACGCCATGAACAGCAGCGAGCCTGTCTGCGGCGGGAGCACGAGATTGCCTGCCTTCATTGCCGCTAGTATCGAGACAAAATCGAACGATCCGCCCAGGCCCGTCTGATCCGCGTAAATGTAAAACAGGGCAATGATCGCGACCAGCATCAGCAGGCTGCCCATGAACGTAAAGATAAAGAATTTTACCGCCGCGTAGATCCGGTTATCGCCGCCCCAGATGCCGATGAGAAAAAACATCGGTATGAGCGAGGCCTCGAAAAACAGGTAAAAGACTAGCAGATCCAGAGAGACAAATACGCCGAGCATCGCCGATTCGAGCAGCAGCAAGAATACATAAAACGCCGTCCGCTTTTTCTCAACGGCGTTCCATGTAGATATCACCGCGATCGGCATTATAAACGTCGTCAAAATAACCAGCCAAAGGCTCAGGCCATCCACGCCGATGTGATAATTGGTGCCTATTGCTTTGATCCACGGCACATTTTTCTCGAAGAAAAAGCCGCCCGGGCCCGCGATCTCCGATTTTGAAAACAGCACGAGCGAGACAAGAAAATTGAGCACGGTGAAACCGAGCGTGACCCATTTCAATTGGCCTTCCTGCTTCCAGAACATCTGGTGAGCAAGCATCAACACCGCTCCAACCAATGGCAGCAGGATCAAAATTGTAATAAGGTTTTCGTTAATGAAATTCATTTATCCAACCAATTTCAAACCGTAATAAATAAAATATCCGAGCACGGCCAGGGCACCGAGCAGAATGATCGCCGCATACGAGCGGACAAACCCCACCTGGAGATGGCGGACCACACTGCCGACCTCGATGACAAAATGACCGATGCCGTTGACGATGCCATCCACGAAGCCGAGATCAAAATCCTTCCACAAAATGTTTCGCGAAAACCTGGTGATCGGATCGACGATGTAACCGTTGTAAAGCTCGTCGATACGCCATTTTTCCTCGAGTATTTTCGGCATCTTTCGCAGCGGATTGCTGCCAAACATAAACCAGCCGATCGCGATACCGAAAGCCGCAAGCATCACCGAAAGAATCGCGAGCGAGCGTTCGGTCGACATTTCCTCGGCGGGATGCTCGGCAGTGTGTTCCGCAACCCTTGCCGCGGACGTCTCGCCGTGAGTTGCCGGACCGGCTTCGTGCTCCGCTTTCTTGCCAACGTGAACGACGACCGGTTCGAGAATACGCTCGAAAACATTAATATCGCCCTGGCCAACCAGCGAACTTACCGCGTAAGGGATTCCAACTAAACCGCCAACTGTTGAAAGTATTGCCAGCACAATCAACGGAACGGTCATTGTCCACGGCGATTCGTGCGGTTGGAAATCGTGCGGCACGTGATGATGTTCTTCTTCATCGTCATCATCGCTGGAATTATCCGCGTCGTGATGAACCGACCCGTGCCGGTGTCCCTGCGTCGCTGCGTCTCTGTGTCCATCAACGCCCTCGATCTCGTCATGAAAACGCTCGCTGCCGAAAAAGGTCATGACCATCATCCGCGTCATATAGCAGGCCGTCAGGATCGCGGTCAGCAGGCCGACGCCCCAAAGGACATAATTCCAATTAGCGGGCAGATTTGGGGCCGCAAATACGCGATAGAGAATTTCGTCCTTTGAGAAAAAGCCCGCCCAGATCGGTATGCCGCAGATCGCGAGCCAGCCCATCATCATCGTGATGAAAGTGACCGGCATGTATTTTCGCAGGTTGCCCATTTTTCGCATATCCTGCTCGTGATGCATTCCGTGAATGACCGAGCCGGAGCCGAGGAATAGCAAAGCTTTGAAAAAAGCGTGCGTCATCACGTGAAATATCGCCGCGACAAAAGCCCCGACGCCGCACGCAAGGAACATATACCCAAGCTGCGAGACGGTCGAATACGCGAGAACTTTCTTAATATCGTTTTGGGCAAGGCCAATAGTCGCCGCAAATATTGCGGTGGCACAGCCGATGATCGCAACGATAAACATCGCCGTCGGTGCGTTTTGATAAATGCCGTTACAGCGGACGACCATGTAAACGCCGGCCGTGACCATTGTCGCCGCGTGGATCAGAGCCGACACGGGTGTCGGGCCGGCCATCGCGTCAGGCAGCCATGTGAATAAAGGTATCTGGGCCGATTTACCGGTTGCTCCGATAAAGAGGAGAACAGCCGCGGACGTGATACCACCGGCGATCAGCGTACCCCAGCCGAAAGCCTCGGTGGGCATCGCCGCGATCAGACTCAGAGCACTCGCGACCGGCGTTCCGTCGACCACCTTGTCGTAAAACGAGATCGACCCGGTTAGCGTAAAGACCAAAAATACTCCGATCAGCACGCCCCAGTCGCCGATGCGGTTCATGACAAACGCTTTCTTGGCGGCGCGGCGGGCTTCGTCCTTTTTCAGGTAAAAACCGATGAGCAGGTACGAGCACAAACCGACGCCTTCCCAACCGACGAACATCAGCAGGAAATTATCCGCCAGAACGAGCGTTAGCATCGAGAACATGAACAGGTTGAGATAAGCGAAAAAGCGGTAAAATCCTTTGTCGCCCTGCATATACCCAGTCGCAAAGATATGGATCAGCAGACCGACAAACGTGACAAAACACGCGTAAATGCCCGACAAATGGTCCATGCCGAGACTAAAATCCGCACGAAATCCGCCGACCTGTATCCACGTCCACAGATGATCAAGAACCGGCTTTTCGATAAACAACGCGCCGCCGCCCGCGACAAATGCGATATAAAACGCCATGATCGTCGAGACCGCGATCGTCCCGCAGGCAACCCCGCCGCTGAACAATTCGTTCTTCAGCTTGCCGCCGATGAGCCAGTTGATAATGGCTCCCGCAAGCGGGGCAAAAATTATTAGACTTAAAAGGTTGTTCTCAGTCATTCTAAAAACTTAGATCGTTGTCGTCGTCCTCGATCGATAAATCCTGTTGGACCAGATCATTCCAAAACTTGACCGCCTTTTCATCAGCGTGACGACGCGATAAAATTTCTCCGACCTCGCCGCCAGCAACTTTAAGATCCGGAAATCTGAGGAGCAGCATCGCAATGTCCCGCCAATCCGTACCGGATTTCGGCCTGCCTCGCCGAGATTCGTATGAAATAACTTTACTTACTATTAATTCCACCGGCGTCAGCACCCGAATTTGTTCAATCTTCTGATTTGCCGGAAACTCTTTTTCAAATCGAACATCTACCAAATGCCTGTTGCCTTCTTTTCGCGTCTGATAGATCCGCAAACCTTTGTCACCGATCTCGCGCACTCGAACAGCGATATGAAATTTTTCGCTCAAATGCCCCCGCAGTTCCTCGGCAAACTCTTTCGCACGTGTCGAGAGAATATCTACATCCTGCGTTGCACGCGGCTCGCTGACGTAAGCATTAACGGCTTGCGCGCCGAACAGAACCGCATCATCCCGTCCCTGCAAAAACTCAAGAACCGCCTCTTGAATTCTTGATAAAGGCAGTGGCTCATGCATGATAAACTCCTGAAAGGTAATAACGTCAGCGTTTAGCATTATGCTTTTCTCTTTGGCCGAGCTACCAATTCACCGCCGCAATTCGGACAAACTCCATTCATCTCTTCCTTACAATCGGTACAAAATGTGCATTCGTAACTACAGATAAACGCATTGCCCGTCGGCTTAAGGTTGATGTTGCACTTCTCACACGAAGTTTTCATTTCGAGTGCCATATTCTTTTGCAGAAGCCCGCACATTAGTAAGGGCTTAATATTCTCCGTCGATCAGCCTAAGCCCTTGCTTACGCCCGGGCCTCTGCATCAATTCCTCAACAAACTCGCGTCGTCAACGTCAACCGACTGACGGTTGCGGAAGAATGCGATGATTATGCCGAGGCCGACCGCAGCTTCGGCGGCGGCGACGGACATCACCATAAATACAAAAAGCTGGCCGCGAACGTCGCCGTAATACCGCGAAAACGCGACAAAAGTCAGATTGACGGCGTTGAGCATCAGCTCGATGCACATAAACATCCCGATCGCGTTGCGCTTAAAGATCACGCCAACGCAGCCGATCGTGAACAGTATTCCTGATAGTGCCAGGTAGCTGGCTAAGTTCGGTTCCATACGGTTGTGAATAGTGAATCGTAAATAGTGAATAGGACTTCGCTAGCCGGAATGTCTATTCACGATTCACTATTTTCTATTTACTAATCCCCTTTGTGCTCCAATTCCAATTCGTGCTCGACAACAAGCTCAAGCTGCGGCTGACTCAAACGCCTTGCTAAAATTACCGCTCCGATGATCGCCATCATTAAAAGCACGCCGACGATCTCGACCGGCAGCAGATATTGCGTGTACATCGCCTGGCCGAGACTGAGCGTCTTTCCGGCGGTCATTGACGGGTCGACAGCGTGATTCGGTGCCTTTAGCACGGCGTAAAAAACAAACAGCGTCTGGGCCAGCAGCACGACGCCGAGGCCACCGCCGAGAGCATATAAATACGCCAGTCGGCTCTGCGGCCGGTCGTCGTCGAGATTCAATAGCATGATGACGAAAACGACCAATACCATGATCGCACCGGCGTATATCAATATTTGCACCGCCGCGATAAACGGTGCCGCCAGAGTGATGTAAATACATGACAGCGAGATAAACACGCCGACTAGCGAGATCGCGCTATAGAGCGGATTGCGGTGATAGACCATCGAGATCGCCGAGGCGATCGCAAATCCGGCAAATAAGAAAAATAAGGCTGTTCCTACCATAAGCCAGTGAAAAGTGATAAGTGATAAGTGACGGGTTTTCCCTATTACCAGTCACCTATCACCGATTCAAGAAAAACACCACAACGATCGTCAGGATCACATTTCCCAGGGCGACCGGCAGCAAAAATTTCCAGCCGAAATTCATCAGCTGATCGAAACGAAAACGCGGAAGGGTTCCGCGGATCCAGATATACAAAAATAGAAACGCACAAATCTTGCCGATAAACACCACATGGCTGATCAAAGCGTAGGGAATCGAGCCGGGCTCGACGACGTGGCTCAAGCCCGGCACATACCACCCGCCGAGGAAAAGCACGGTGCACATGACCGAGACGGTGAACATATTCACATACTCCGCCATGAAAAACAGGGCAAATTTTAGAGCCGAATACTCGGTGTGAAATCCCGCGACAAGCTCCGTTTCCGCCTCCGGCAGATCAAAGGGGACACGGTTTGTCTCGGCAAATGCCGCGATCAAAAATACCAGAAATCCAATAAATTGCGGGATGATAAACCAGCGAAACGGCGACTGTATCTGAGCAAAAATGATGCCGTTGAGATCGAGCGTTCCCGCGAGCATGACGACGCCGATGACAGATGCTCCCATCGCGAGCTCATACGAGATCATCTGTGCGGACGAGCGCAGGCCGCCCATCAGAGAATATTTGCTGTTCGACGACCATCCCGCTAGTGCAATGCCGTAAACGCCGACTGACGTAATTCCGAGCACGAAAAGCACCCCAACGTCGATCTTTGCAATCGTCAGCGGCAATGCCGTGACGCCGGTTCCGAGTCCGAAGGGCAAGAAACTCCAATCTATGGTCGTGATCGCCGGCCCGAACGGATAAACCACGATCGGCATCAGAGCACAGGTCAGAGCGACCATCGGGGCCAGGAAATAGACGAATTTCGTCGATTTGTCCGGGACGAGGTCTTCCTTAAAGATAAACTTGAGCAGATCCGCAAACGGCTGTAAAATGCCCCACGGGCCGACGCGATTCGGGCCTATGCGGCCTTGTATCCAGCCGAGCACCTTGCGTTCGGCAAGCACCGTGTAGGCGACGATCATCAGCACGCCCTGAAACGCGAGCAGAATTCCCACGCTAATGACGACAAACGGAAATGCAGTTTTTACGACAGATTCCATCTTTTCTACAGCAACTTAATAAACTCGTTAATCGTAAGCCCAGTTTCCCTTATGATCGACCTCAAGGTTCCTTTAGCAACTTCTTTATGGTCGGGCACAATAACACGTCGAAATGGTGATGCCGACTGACGCAGAATAATATGACTTCCACGCTGACGATCAAACTCATACCCCATTTTGCCAAGGGCTTTTACCGTATCGCGACCCGAAACACGCGGAAGTTGACTCACGCCGCGATCTCCACTATCTCCTCATAAATTGGAGGTGGAACGGGTTCATTATGGGCTTCGAGACTTTCCAAATAGAGCTCGATCGCTTCCTTAGCGTTTGCAACAGCTTCAGGCCGTGTTTCACCTTGGGTAATACAGCCAGGAAGCGAAGGGACCTCCGCGACAAAAATTCCGTCCTCATCCTGTTCAATTGTTACGCGGTATTTCATCAATCAAACTCCTTTTACATTAATTCTATCACCGACACCCACTGCTCCGGCCTTTTCGCCATCTCGTGGCGTTCCATCCAATGCGAACTGGACGAGCGGCGATACCAGCAAATTCTCAGGTTTCGGATTGCCGTGAGCCAGCAGGTGAAACTGGTCGGTCTTGCTCGTCATCGTCGTCAGACGGTGAAGTTTGTGGCCGACCTTTGGCACCGCGGTGATCTTTTCGCCCGCCGGCATATTCTCTACGATTTTCTTGAGAGCCGAGGTGTCGGCCGCGTTCGATCTTAATTCGTATTTGGCCTGCACGGGATTCGATTCGTCTTTGAGTGACGGGTATCGTAATCCTTCGTACGCCGGTACGGCGTCCGCAAGCGTGCGGAAAATGCTGGATGCCGAAAGCTCACCGGCGATCTCAACGTCCATTTCGCGTGCGACTAATGCCGTTATCATCCAATCCGGTTTGGATTGATGAACAGGCTCGATAGCCTTGCGAACGCGTTGGACATTGCCGGCGTTATTCGTAAACGTGCCGTCAATCTCGGCAAAGCTCGCCGCCGGAAACACAACATCGGCGTGATCACATGTCGACGTCAGGAAAAGCTCCTGGACCGCGATAAAATCCTTGCCAGCGAGAATGCTGGCGTCCTGAAGGCTACCGCCGATAAGCAACGCTTTCGCATTTTTAACGACCTCATCTACCGGCCTACGGCCCTGCGTAACATCGTGAGCACCGACCGAATTATTGTATTTCGCGAGTGGATGCAGCGTCACGCGTCGACCCTCAGCGGCTAAACTCGATGCCGACGCCGCCAAAACCCCCTGAGCCTCGACCGACAGCTCGCTGCCGAACATGATGATCACATCGCCTGCCGTTTCGTTGATGATTTTGCGAACCGCATCGATCTCAGCCGCGTCGATGCCGAGCTTTTCTGCCGCCAATTTGTCGCTTGATCCGTCGGCCAAAGCGAGTGGAAAAGCATCCGTCGTGCCCGCATTAACGTGAACAAAGTGCGTCGCACGCCGCGAAAGATTGATCGGCGTATCGTTAACGCAGATAAATTTGGCACCGCCGTTACGGACCGCCTGGCGAATCTGTTTGGCTGTGTAGCTCTGCTCTTCCTCGGGTTCGCCGCCGATCAGAACGATCGTCGCCGCGTAACGAATCTCCTTGTGAGTGCAGAGCGGAACGCTGAGATTATCAAAGACTGGAGCGAGGTCGCTCGTGTCTGAAACCGCGAAATTATTCGATTTCGCCGCGTCCGTAGCAAATTTTTTGAGCGTAAATACCGCTTCATTCGTTAGTCGCGGACTAGCAATAACGCCGACCGACGAACCGGCCTCTTTGAATTTGTCAGCCGCAAATTTGATCGCCGCGTCCCACGTGGCCGGAATGAGTTTACCGCCTTTTGCATAGCGGATCATCGGCGTTTTGATGCGGTCGGCGTGGTTGATAAAACCGTGTGCGAATCTCGCCTTTACATCGAGAAATTCGCCATTGAGGCCGTTGACATAGCGGTCGCGGGCAACGATGCGATGCACCGCACCGGAGCGCGAGCCGATGCTGAGCTGCATTCCGTCCGAACCGTAAACGTCGGTCGTGATCGTCTGCTCAAGCTCCCACGGGCGCGTTTCGTGGCGGTAAACGCCATCGAGCAGTGTACCCGTTGGACAGACCTCAATGCAGTTGCCGCATTGCGAACAGTTGAGCCAACCGCCATATGTTCCTATCACGGTATTGACACCGCGATTGCCGGCCTCGATAGCGTCTTCGCCCATCCATTCGTCGCAGACGCGTGTGCAGCGTTTGCACAAGATACAGCGTTGCGGATCGTTGGCGACGATCGGCGAGAGATATTTTTCGGGCTGGGCATTCTTTTTCTCGGAGAAACGTTCCTCGACATCGCCCCAGTCAAAGATCACCTCTTGCAGTTCGCATTCGCCGCCGCGGTCGCAGACCGGGCAATCGAGCGGATGATTTATGAGCAAAAATTCGCCCATCGCACGCTGGGCTTTTTCGACCTCTTCGCTCTGCGTCGTCACATTCATGCCATCGGTACAGATGATCGTGCATGAGGTCTGCAATTTCGGCATTTTGTCGATGCGGACCAGGCACATGCGGCAAGACGCCTGTATTTCGAGGTCCTGATAGTAGCAAAACGACGGGATCCCGTAGCCTTTCTCGCGGCACACATCGATCAGCCGAGCGCCCTTATCGACCTCGTATTCCTGCTCGTTTATCGTTACTTTTATCTGTTCTGTTGACATTACTTCAATCAAAATCTTTTCGAGTGCTGACGTTCAAAATTGTCAATCCGATAATTTCATCATCTTCGTAACGGATTATGACATCATCATCCGTTAATTCGCTGTTGGTCGCTATGCTCGGCTTTTTGAAATTGATGTATAAAACATCGGCCTCGGCGTCAAAGGACGACCACAAGTATCCATTCGGAGCAGATAGCATGGCCGGAGCGAGTTTTAAATAATTTCCTATTTCTGTGCTGACCATACCAAAGTCCTCCTTTCCAATGACCCAATTCGCTGGGTCATAAAAGCCGTAATAACGAAACCGTCAGAAGCTGTTTCCCGATAAACTACTACCAAAAACTTACCCGTTTCGATTTCCTTAACCGCGAACAACTCGCCACTCCCTCCGGTATAAATGCGATCAGGCTGAGCAACCCCTTCTAAAATGTCTTATCGCATCCCCGCGAGTTCCGAATGTTCTTCGGTGATATGTGCCCAGCGTTCATCGGTTAGCCGAATATGGACGCCATGCGGAGATACCACTATTTCCATCAAATCTTTCTCGAATATCGCGTTTCCGTCGCCTTGGCCTCGTCGCCCTCCGGCGAAATATTATATGCGGTGATGACGACATTGTTTTCGTCGATCACGTCGATCTCGGTTCTCCATCCCCACCGCGGCACATCGGCGCCACCGGCGTCGTAACTGCCCAACACGTTAATCTTTTCGCCCGGTTCGCCTTCGGAAAACATTATCCCCGTGGACATATGAAAGCTGTCGATCCAGGCTGACTGAAACTTGTTTGTAGCCAGATCAAATCCGTAGATCGCGACACCGTCCAACGGTTTTCCACCCATGCTGCCTGAATACTCATGCAAAATGAACCTGCCGCCGAGTATCGCTTTCATGCGGCCGGTCATAGGCGATTCGTCCGCCGCGGCATCCGGCTGGAACCAGGTTTTTGTCGGACCGCTCCATTCACCAACCAGGATGGATATATGAGCATGGACACCCCTCTCCATTGATTCTTCAAATTTCATGTCGGCCAAAGATCAGCCTACTTAGCCTTTTTCTTCTTGACGGGCGTCACTACCGCAACATGCGATGCCTTTTTGTGCTTAGGCCGGGTTTTACCGTAGCTGCCGGCGAAGATCTTGCCGCGCCGAGTTCGTTTATCACCTTTTCCCATATATTCGTACTTCCTTATTACTAACTTCTTCTAGTTTTTAATGCACCGTACCATTGCCGGTGACGGTTTTTATCTTGCTGCCATCAAGGACGCCAATAATGTAGTCCTGAATCTTTTCATTCAACGCCAATTTATTGTGTTCTTCGCAGACGAATTTGCCCGGGCCGTTTTTTAGTGTCGATTCAACGCCTGCACTCTCAGCCTCGGTTGTCGGTTGGAGCGAACGGCTTGTTACGATGCCGTCACCCGGCGAGTACATAACCTTTTTGACATCCTCTTCCGATACCTTCGTGCCGTCAGCCCTGATAAACGCCTTTGGCCTGAAAAGGGTTTTCCACTTATCTTTTTCCTGGAAGACCACGACCGAATCGAGCGCCGTTTTGCAATCCGAGCCAACGACGTAAAATCCAATGCCGCCCGATTTGCCGTGAGAGGCATCGAGGGCTAAGTGGAGCCGTTTTGCACGATCGAGAGCCGTCAGAAAATACGCAGATGCTAATTTTTGCTCGGCGGGCATAAAGGCCTTATTAAAGCCTTTGTCTTCGATCGCGTTCCAGCCATATTTTGACCAAATCATGGGGTCGTATATATCGATCTTTATTGGTGCGAATTTTTCATCAAGGACATTCAATGTTCCGGATGCGGGTAATAATTGATAAGCCGAAGGGATCGTGAAAACAGTATACTTCGACATGTCCTGCACGAACGGAAGATCAATACGCAAACCGCCGATCGTAAACCCGTTGACCAGCGAATTCAGAGCCAAAGCCGAACCTTCGTTAGGTGTTCCCATCAGGACTATCTTGTCAAAGTTTTTTGCACCTGCCCACGTCGGCACCGGTTCGCGGTTACCGGGCGGCAATTCAGCGTCACCGTACATAGCCGCGTAGCGGGCAATTAATCCGCCCATCGAATGAGCCACAATGTCGAATTTAAGGCTCGGTTTTTTTAGTTTGAGCTTTAGTTTCTCGACTCTATTGACAAGTAAGCGGGCATTTTCAACATTGTCCAGGCGCCAATCGTACGGAAAGACGTAGAGCGAATCCTCATAGCCATTCTCTGACGGTGTCTCCCAACTTTCTTCGCGATAACCCGCCCGGAGTTGCATGGCTTTGATAAAGCCGCCGTAGATGTCGATACTGGGAAATATACCGATCTTGACGATCCTGAGAACGTCCCCGGGTATCAGGTTGTCGTGGTTACTTAAAATATTAGCCGAGATCGGCAGCCGCAGGTCTTCGGATTTTGACTTAAAGGTTTTAAACCAGACTCGTTCGCCCGTGTCTTTATGTTTAAGCTCGGAACCCGTCAGGCCAGGGATGAAAATGACCGGATTTTTGCCTTGAGCAAACAGCGGGAAACTCAATACGAAAAGCATTATGCTTGTTCGTATAAGGAAAAAGATCGAGTTTTTGAGTTCCCGCTTTATCATTAAATATTTGGGTTAACC
>JAYVDQ010000033.1:0-2530 GCA_043749325.1 Chloracidobacterium sp.
AAGGTCGAAAAGGCCGGAAACGGCGACGTTCGCATAGCGGCCGAGGGCAAGCAGTACAGCCCGCCGGAAATTGCGGCAATGGTCCTACAGAAATTGAAACAGTCGGCTGAGGACTATCTTGGCTCTAAGGTCGAGCAGGCCGTGATCACGGTTCCGGCGTATTTTAACGACGCACAGCGTCAGGCGACCAAGGACGCCGGCAAGGTCGCGGGGCTCGAGGTCTTGCGTATCGTCAACGAGCCCACGGCGGCTGCTTTAGCGTATGGTTTGGACAAGAAAAAGGACGAAGTTATCGCGGTTTTCGATTTCGGCGGCGGTACGTTCGATATCTCGGTGCTCGAGGTTGGCGAAGGCGTTGTCGAGGTCAAATCGACCAATGGCGACACGCATCTCGGCGGCGACGATGTTGACGAAGTGCTTGTCGGCTGGATCATTGACGAGTTCAAAAAAGACCAGGGCATCGACCTGCATAACGACAAAATGGCGTTGCAGCGGCTGAAAGAGTCGGCTGAAAAGGCGAAAGTCGAGCTATCGTCGGCGATGGAGACAGAGATCAACCTGCCATTTATCACGGCGGACGCTTCGGGTCCGAAGCATCTTGTGATGAAACTCACGCGTTCGAAATTCGAACAGCTTGTCGAGCCGATTCTCAAACGCCTCATGCCGCCGGTCGAACAGGCGATCAAGGACGCCAATCTTTCGGCCAAGGATATCGAGGAGATCGTGCTCGTCGGCGGCTCGACGCGTATCCCGAAGGTCCAGGAGATGGTCAAGGAATTTTTTGGCAAAGAGCCGAATAAATCGGTCAATCCGGACGAGGTCGTGGCTCTCGGAGCGGCGGTCCAGGCGGGTGTTTTGGGCGGCGAGAAGACCGACATTCTGCTGCTCGACGTGACGCCTTTGAGCCTCGGCATCGAGACCTTGGGTGGCGTTTCAACGGCGATGATTCAGAAGAATACGACCATCCCGACGCGGAAATCGGAGATCTTTTCGACTGCATCGGACAATCAAACATCGGTCGAGGTTCACGTGCTACAGGGCGAACGTCCCATGGCCGCGGACAACAAGACACTCGGCAAATTCCATCTGGTCGGTATCCCGCCGGCACCACGCGGCATGCCGCAGGTCGAGGTGACCTTCGATATCGACGCCAACGGCATCGTCAATGTTTCTGCTAAGGACGTCGGCACCGGCCGCGAGCAAAAGATTACTATCACGTCTTCGTCTGGTCTCTCGAAAGAGGAGATAGACAAGATGATGAAGGACGCCGAGTCACACGCCGGTGAGGATGAAAAGAAAAAGGCCGAGATTGAGGCCCGCAATCGTCTGGATGGTCTGATGTACAGCGTCGAAAAGACCTTTGCCGAAAACAAGGACAAGATCGACGCAGCGGCATCGGAGGAACTCGAAGCGGCAATCGCCGAATCGAAGACGGCCCTCGCGGGCAGCGATGTCGATGCGATGAATAACGCATTCGAGCGTTTGCAGACGGCTTCGCACAAGCTGGCTGAGGCACTCTATAGCCAAACTGCAGCAGCCGGCGAAGAAGTCCCGGCTGAGGAACAGGCCTCATCGGCAAGTGCGGGTGCGGACGGTGACGGCGGTACGGCTGCGGCAGACGATAACGTTATTGACGCAGAGTACGTGGATGTAGAGGACGAGAAAAAAGATTAGGGCTTGTGATATAAAGAAAGAGCGGTGATAGAGTAGCCACTCGTTTCTAACCTCGGTGAAAATATGCAAGTAGTGGAAATTGATGAAGCTCTCGCTTCTTGGGCTGGAAAAGCGGCCTCTGCGGAGGACAAGACTCTTAGCGACTTTGTGAACTCGGCTGTCAGGGAGTTACTTCGAAAGCGAAATGCCGAAAGATCGGATGAAGAAAAGATTCGGCGATTCGCTGAGAGCTACTCGACCTTTCCTCAAAAAGCCGACGAGTGTGAGATCTGGCTGAACGAACAGGTATGGGAGGACGAATGATTCAGGGCGATATTTGCTGGTATAAGTTCAAGGAGCCCAATAAAGAACGTCCAGTCCTGATTCTGACTCGCAGCGACCTATTACCACACTTAAATACTGTTACTGTTGCCGAAATAACGACATCGGTTCGCAACACCGATGCAGAGGTTTGGCTGGATCCTTCCGACGGTGTTTCGGAGTACTGTACCGTAAATTTCATTAACATTCAGACGATTCCGAAATCAAGAGTCGGAAAAGTGATAACGCATCTTTCACAGGATCGTTGGAGCGAAGTTTGTTACGCTATCGATTTCGTATTCAATTTCAAACGTTTTTGAATATCCGTGCGAAACTAAGTGGCAAAAAAAGATTACTACAACATTCTCGGCGTCAAAAAGGACGCAAAAGCGGACGAGATCAAGAAATCGTATCGCCGCCTCGCGCGCAAATATCACCCGGATGTAAATCCGAACGATAAGACGTCCGAGGATAAGTTCAAAGAGGTCCAGGAAGCCTACGACGTTCTTTCGGACGAGAAAAAGCGTAAGGTTTTTGACCGCTTTGGGTATTACGC
>JAYVDQ010000034.1:0-2242 GCA_043749325.1 Chloracidobacterium sp.
AGAACGGCGATGACGACCAGGGCGACTGGGGGAAAGGGTTTCTTATCGTTTACCACAGGAGAATTTTGCCACAGAGATCACAGAGTACACAGAGACAAAATTAGAATTTGTTTCTCGGTGTCCTCTGTGTGCTCAGTGGCCAACAATTCTTATTCGCCCGCGGCGGCTGACGCGATGGTTTCGCGGAGCACTTTCGCTGACGTGGTTGCTGGTTCTAATTCGATCTCTTCGACGTTGTTGTAGACCTTTTTGCCGAAGACCGCGTTCCATGGCGGGATGACCAGCGTTACGTTGCCGCTGGCACGTGTCTGGCAAGCGAGACGCATGAACGGCAGATCGTCCGCCGGCTGGTTGTAGCCGAAGACCTTCATCTGTCGTCGTTCGCGGCGTTTGACCTCACCGAGCTTTTCCTGGCCGCCGAGTACGCCGACCCAGCACGTGCCGCACGACGCAGCCGTGCATTCGACCGGGACTGGCCCTTCCCAACAGCGGCTGTCGAGTTCCTGCCAGTTTTTCGAGTGGTCAAGCGCCGATGCGGACGTGACTTCCTGCTCGTTCATGACGGGGAATTTACCGGCGAATTTAGCTCCGATGTAGTTGACCGAAAATTTCTTATTGATAGTTTTCAGGAAGCCGAAAACGCCTTGCGAATCGTCCTTCGCACGGTCTGCGATGACGGCGTTCGGCGATTTTGACATGATGCCTGTCGGCTCCGCCGTTTCACCCGAAGCTGCCTTAAAGGCCTCAATGCCGACCTGATTTAGCGTCATCAAACCGATCGCGACCATAGCGTTGACCATCTGACGCTCGATGTGGAGTTTTTCGGCGATGAGCATTCCGATCTGCTTGATCTCTTCGACCAGATCGTGCGATTCGTCGGTAAAGACGACAGATTCGGCCTCGATCGCAGCCTTGACGACCTTCCAGTAGCGGTGGCCGTAGAGAAAGCTGTGCGACGTGTCGATCTGATCTTTTAATTCAAAATCGCCCTGCATCGCGATACCGTGAAGCGTCGCGTCGCGGTCCTCGGCCGCGTCGATAAACCGTTTCAGGCTCAGCGGATAAAAGCGGAACCAGATCTGAACGGCGTTGCGGTCCACCTCATGAATGCACGGCAGCAAGGTCGCGACCGCCCCCAGCCAATCCGCTTCGTTAAACTTGTCTAAATATGTTTCGAGATTAGTCATTGTATTAATACCCGCACTGATAAAGGAGCATTACAGCCGTCTATCGCGCGAAACTCAAGACTTTAACAAAATATTGTAAAAGACGCCAACTCAGGTTCTATTTCCTACCGAGATCATTATCGTTTTCCTTGCGATAGTTGTCTGTCTTCAAATTGATGTCCAAAATCGGGATTGCAAGACAGATTCTTACACTTTCTTACAGAAAAACCGTCAAAAATGGGCTGTAAACATTGTATTTATTAGCTTTATGTTCAGATTAGGTGTGTGTCCCGGTGTCCCGCTGTCCCAACGTTTTTTTTCCAAGTTCAGAGTGCGGTCCTTAGCCCGTAAAGAACGCGATGAATCGCGCACTCTGAACGACGTCCAGCTTTTCAAAGAACCTAACGCTCACTCGCAGGCTTCTGCACAAACCACTCGCCGCATCCGACGCTAGCAGAATTGAATACAGATTGAAATGCCAAAGTTCACAAAACGACCTAAAATGCCTACTTTTCTGCTGCCGATCCAATGTCAGTACCGGGAGCGGTAGCGACCCGGGCTTTTTCGGCTACGCCGAATGGGAAAACCTGCAGAATCGCGATGTTATTGCGTTAAGAAGGAATCGGCAGGCGTCGCGACAAGAGTGCACCCGTAAAATATTGTAAAAGACGCCAACTCGTGGTAATGTTCGGCATTCGGTCTCGGTCAAATTCACAAATCTTTTGGGAGGACAGATCAGTATGGCATCACTTCCACGCACGTCGCGATTTTTGATTTCAAACTCTTTCAAGGTTGGGATTATCATTGCGGTCCTAATTGTAGCCGCTACTCTTTTGTCATTGTTTGGGCACAAAGCGTCTTCGATGGCCAAGACGGAATCACCTTCCTCGGTTTTCGTGGTAAACTCACTGGCTGACACAAATGATGGGTTCTGCACGGCCACTATTGGAGGCTGCACATTTCGCGAGGCTCTAAACGCTTCTAATGCTTCGCCAGATTCCGACAGTATTACTTTTAGTGAAACAGTTTTTCCTACAGCATCTCTGACAACCATTAATATTACGAGTTCGTTGCCA
>JAYVDQ010000035.1:0-7365 GCA_043749325.1 Chloracidobacterium sp.
GGCTTGATCGCTTCGGCGGCAAGCAGCGACTTGATCTCGGACGCGAAAAACAGATTTCCCTGTTCGTCGTGGACGTAATACAGCGGCTTTACGCCAAAGCGGTCACGGGCGATGAAAAGCTCGCATTTCTTCTTGTCCCAGATGGCGAACGCGAACATGCCCCGAAGATGATCGACGCAGTCGCGGCCGTACTCTTCGTAAAGGTGTAGAATGGTTTCGGTATCGCTGCGGCTTTGAAATTTGTAACCGAGCGATTCGAGATTTTCTCGATGATCGGCGTGATTATAGACCTCGCCGTTATAGACGATCGAGCATGTCCTGTCGCCATTAAACATCGGCTGAGATCCGTGAGCAACATCGACGATGCTCAGGCGTCGGTGGCCGAGCCCGATGTTGGCATCGATAAAAATGCCGCCGTCATCCGGCCCGCGATGATGCAAGATGTCGCGCATCGCGACGAGTCTTGATTTATCAACGTGTCTGCCGGAGCCTGGAAAAAATGCAATGCCGTTAATGCCGCACATACCGTAATTAGAAAGAGAGAATAGGACTGATTTTGCAGATTATGTTTGGCCTGAACTGGCCAAATCAAGTTTAACCTTTCCGGCTAAGATTTGCCAGATATTTTCAAGAAGAAACGCCAGAGTAATTAGATCGTGAAGACAGCCTCCCTGCGATCTTAAACCCACCCTCGACATCATTATATTGCGGCGAAATATGCAACAGAAATCCAAGCAGGTAACACCCGAGGGTAGAATGTTAGAAGAGATTGATCTTTGATGTGATAAGAGATTTGGTGGTCAATTTCCGTTGCCCATTTTATCGAGCAACTCCTGCCATCGCGGGTCGTCTCGCAGTGATTCGAGATTGACGTCGTGTTGGAAATGCTCTTTGTTTTCATTACCGAGGCGGACGGCTTTGCCGAGCCATTTGTAGGCCAGGTCCTTTTCGCCGACCATCGCGTATGTCGAGCCAACCCAATAGGCCATGTCGTGATCGGAACGCGAGAGGGCGAGGGCGTCGTCCGTGAGTTCGGCGAGGGCCTCGTCGCTGCGCCCGGCGCCGGCGAGGAATTCGGCGTATAGCGGGCGAATGCCTTCCATGCGGGGATTGTCTTTTAGAACCGCGGCTATCATGCTGATCGCTTCGTCCTTATTCCCCTGGTAATAATAGACCGCCGCGCGAAAGATCTTGAGCATCGGGTGGTTGGGCTCGACCTTTACACCCTTGTCCAATTCGGCCAGGGCTTTATCGTATTCCTGGGTGTAGATAAAGATGCGGGCACGGTTGTAAGCGGCGACGGCACGGGCGGCGGGGTCGAGGCGTGTGAGCTTTTCGAATGCCTTCAGCGATTCTTCGTACTCGCCGTCGAGACGGTGCATTACGCCTTTTACAAAATAAAGGGCGGCGTCATTTGGGAATTGTTTTTGCAGCAACTCGATCTCCGCCCGGGCTTTTTTCTTCTCGCCGCGGGCCATGTAGATCATCACCATCAGGACGCGGGCCTCGACGACGTTTTGGTCGTAGAAAAACGCCTTGCTAAATGCCGCTTCGGCGTAACTGTAATCTTCGAGCTCGCCCAGGCCTTTGAAAGACCGGTTGGCGTAACATGCTCCGAGGCCGCTGTATGCAAGGGCAAAATGCGGATCGAGCTCGATGGCGCGTTTGAAATTAATGATCGCGGCGTCGCAGTCTTCGGCGTCGATCGTGCGGAAGATAAAGCGTCCGAAATTATCGCGGCCGCGCAGGTATTCTTCCCACGCATCGGCGTTGTCGGTGGCTCGTTTTCCGAGTTTTTCTGCTTCGAGGTCAGTTAGCTCGAGCCTGAGACCATCGAGAATTCGCTGGGCGATACCGTCCTGTAGCGCAAGAATATCACTGCCCTCGGCGTCGATCCGGTCGCTCCACAAGATGTCACCCGTCTGGACGTCTAGCAATTGGGCCGTCACGCGGAGCTTTTCGCCGGCACGTAAGAATCCGGCAGACAATACGGCGTGAACGCGCAGTTCCCGTCCGGCTTCACGAGGGTCAACGTCTTTGCCGTGGTACTTGGCGATAACGGAGCTGGGCCGGACGATGATCGACCGGATTTGCGCAAGCTCGGTAATAACGGCGTCGGCGAGGGCAAATTCGTAAAAGCTCGATTCGGCATCGCCGCCGAGATTTTTGAACGGCAGGATAGCCACGCTCTTTTTCTCGACACCGGTCGCCGTCAGCGAAATGTCGGGTGTGAACGAGGGCGTACTCGTGGCCAAAGGCGTACTGCCGGCCGAATTTATCTCGGGCGTCGATTTTCCGGTGAACCAATTGAGGACCCGCTTAACCGTGCTGCCATCGGCCGGGCCTGGCGTATAGGTATCCGTACCCATGACCTGAGCACCGGCTACCTGCTGTAGCACCCCCCTCAATTCGTCACGCATCGTCGCGATTTTCTGATAACGGTCTTTCGGATCCTTTGCGAGGGCTTTGTCGACGATCTGCTGTAATTGCGGCGGAATGGGTTCTTTACGCAGCTCCGCTATCGGTTTTGGCGTTCCGTAGAGAACCTGGTGACGGACGTCGATGACCGTTTTACCCTGAAAGGCCCAGATGCCGGTCAGCATCTCGTAAAGCAAAACTCCGGTCGAGAAAATGTCGGAGCGGGCGTCAGCGCGTTCGCCTTTGGCCTGTTCGGGGGCGGCGTAAGTTGCCGTGCCGTAAGGGATTCCGAGTTCGGTGATCTCATTGCGGTCTTGCCCTTGGTGGAAGTCGGCTTGCTCGTCCTCAAGCAATTTGGCGAGGCCGAAATCGAGTATTTTCACCTGCCCCGATTCGCTGACCATGATATTACCGGCCTTGATATCGCGGTGAATAATGTTCTTGGAGTGCGCATACGCGAGTGCGTCCGTGACCTGAATGGCGATCGACAAGGCACTTTTCAGCTCCTGCGGCCGTCCGGCGACCAACTGCCTGACATTCTTGCCTTCGACGTACTGCATCGCGATGTAAAAGACGCCGTCGGCGCTGTGAAAATCGTAAATGGTGCAGATATTCGGATGGTCAAGCTGCGAGCAGAGCTGGGCCTCGCGTTCAAAACGTCGAAAATTCGCTGTTTTTTGAGTTAATTCGGGAGGGAGAACCTTGATGACGGCGGTGCGGTTGAGCTTGGTGTCGAGGGCCTTGTAGACGGTACCTTGTCCGCCCGAGCCGATCTTTTCGAGGACTTTGTACTGGTTAATTTGCGAACCAACCATAGGAAATGCGGAGCGCTGGTTACCGTTCGGGAGTGGACGATCTATAGCCGCTAAAATCCGCGAAACAAATACTATATCCTAGTTTCGAAATTCTGCAATCCGCACTCTGCGATAATGTCAAGACCAGCAAACTGCCGGTCAGTCAGGGCGGATCGTTCAGCCGCGAGGGGGGTCGCCCCACCCCGAACCGATATAAGCACCGTTCTCTACGATGCAAGGCACCGTCAGATCGCCGCCCGAATATTCGAGCATTTCACGCTGACGCTGTTTATCGTTTTGAGCGTCGTAATCGACGAACGCAATGCCGTTCGCATTGTAATGGTCGCGTGCCTGCTGGCAATAAGGACAGTCGGGTTTCGTGTAGATCACCAAAGTCATATGAAAATCTCTAGTAAAATAATTTTACGCCTGCATGTCTTAAGTAACAAGCAATCGGCCGACTTTATGCCGATAGGTGCAAATAAAAAAGCAGTTGCGGCGGCACAGCTGCTTGCTCAATACATCGGAGCCAAAAAAGAACTCGTAAATTATCGATCAATTCGATCAATGGGACAGCGTCTGACCTTTTGTCTCAAAATATCTACGGGCGGCCATGGCCGTGCGGGACGAGACATTTTTAAGAAGCTTTATGATCTTGCCCTCCGTTTCTGCACGGGCATACGGCTCGTAAAAATGCTCGACATAATCAATTGCCGCAACATGAAAACCGACATCCCGGCGAAGCCGTTCGCTCACGAACCATTTATGATCCGAGATCTTGTCGAACAGGCGTTTTGCCTCGCTTTCCGGGAGATCGTAACCCGTATAGATCCTTAACAAATTATGTTCCAATTTGGGCCCGGTCTGTTCCAATTTCTCAAATGCGAAATCCAGTCTAAAAGGAAACATTTCCAAACCTCCATTTTCTTTCTCTGATAAATTCCTAGCCATTGTGTGTCTCGCGTTTCTTTTAAACGCACAATTAGTATAATCAAACCCAAGGCATTACTTCCAACTCGTATTTTTCATCCGAGCGATTAATTCTGATAATGTTAACAATCGAATATGGAGCTTTGGCAGCTAAGGACATTTTGCGAGATAGCCGACACTTTGAATTTTACAAAGGCGGCCGAAAGGCTCAATCTTACCCAATCCGCCGTTAGCCATCAGATCAAGGCGCTCGAAGCTGAATTGGGTGTCAGCCTTTTTTTACGCGGCAAGCGAGGCGTGAAATTGACCGACGCGGGCCGGGCGGCGGCCGAATCGTCGCGAAAGATCCTGAGCGAGGCTGAGTTGATGCGTCAGCAGGTCGCGGGCCGCGAACATGCTCTCGACGGGCGCGTGCGGGTGGCAGCGGCAACTCAGGCTCTGGTTTATCTGTTCGCTCCGTTATTCGAAGATTTCATGGATCAGCATGAGAGCGTCGAGCTGGTTTTTCGCACCACCGCGAATACTGAACAGACGGTTGACGATGTTCTCGACGGCGTTGTAGATGTGGGATTTGCGTCTATGGCTGTTTATTCACCGGCTTTGGCGGTGGCTGAGCTGTTCTCCGACGAGCTTGTCCTCGTTGTTGGAAAAAAACACAAGCTTTCGGCAAAGAAAGAGGTTTCGATACATGAGCTTGAGAAAGAACGGTGGGTGCTTTTCGAGCGTGGAGCCTCGATCCGGCGGGCGACGGACGATTTTTTCAAGAAGGTACAGGTCAAGCCTGAGAAGGCCCTCGAGTCGAACGATACGTATTTTGTTAAACTAATGGTCGAGCATGGACTTGGTGTTTCGCTGATGCCGTCATGGACGGTCAAAGAAGAGGTCGGTAACGGCAAATTAGCCAAAATCCGCATTAAGGGACACCGACTGAAACGCTCGGTTTCGATGCTGTCGCTCAAAGGCTCACGGTCAGCTACGATAAGAGCATTTATAGAATGTATGCTCGACGGAAAGCAGCGGCTACGGGCGGCGGCCTCACACGACAACGCGGCGTAATATGGAAAGCTATGATCTAAGGGACGTTTTAGAGCCGTACGAAAAGCTGATCGAGATCGATATCTGCGGCACACCACATATGGTGCCGGAGAATAACACCCTATTGCGTTGCTTTCAGTTTTTGGCGACGGAAAATATCTCGTATGGTGATTTTTGCTGGAACGGCGAATGCATCAATTGCCAGGTCTGGCTCCAAAATGGTGATAAAGAAAAGGCGGTAATGGCCTGCCGGACGACAGTTATGGAGGGAGTGAAGATCGTTCGGCTGGCGGACGGCATTGACCTTTCAAACGAGTAGCCCTCGCTCGTAAATTTCCCTCCGTTTTCCCTCGATCATCAGGCTTGGTAGAATTAAGTTAAGTAAAGATGAACTCAGTTATGGCAACAGCACCGACGTTTGATGCGGTGCAAGAAAAATATTTAGTTTTAAGAGAGATCCTGAAGCAGAAGCTCGTAGAAGGACTGCTCGTCGCGTTTTCCGGCGGTGTAGACAGTGCTTTTTTGACGTGGGCGGCGGAGCAGGAACGTGCGATATCGGGTGGAAAACTTGCGGCTCTGACCACGCTGAGCGAGAGTTTCTCGCAGGCGGAAAAATTGGATGCCGAGCGGTTCATCGCGGAACACGATGTCAAGCACATCTGGTACGAGAGCAAGGAGCTTTTGAATCCGGAATACACGGCCAACGACACCAATCGCTGTTTTCATTGCAAGACCGAGCTGTTCAATATTTGCCACGAAATCGCGAGCCGGCAGGGTTTTAAGTGGATAGCCTACGGATATAACGCTTCGGATCGCGGCGATATCAGGCCGGGCCATCGGGCGGCGATCGAGCATTCGATCTTGTCGCCGCTTGCCGAAGCGGAATTGACCAAGGACGATATTCGCCTTTTGATGCGTCAGAATGGGCTCGAAATGGCCGACAAACCCGCGAGCCCGTGTTTGAGTTCGCGATTGATGACGGGTGTTTTTATCACACCGCAGAAATTGAAGGACGTTGAGGATTTTGAGGCTATTTTGCGCGAAGACGGGCTGCGGGTGTTTCGCGTCCGGCTGCACGAAGAGGGTAAAACGCGATTTCTACGGCTAGAGGTTGCTCTCGACGAAATGGATCTGGCGACACAATTGCGTGAAAAGCTGGTAATTGAAGCAACGGAGCGCGGATACAAATGGGTGACGCTGGATCTCGCGGGCTACCGGACCGGCGGAGGAAATCTGGCCGCAAAATGACAGAGATAGAACTTTTTGAACTATTGGAAAAGGTTAAGCGCGAGGAAATGTCGACTGAGGAAGCTCTCGGCGTCTTGCAGAACGCTCCATTTCGTACGACACAGCTGCCTTTTGCCGAACTTGACCACCATCGCAGCCTGCGGCAGGGAATTGGCGAGGTCATTTACGGTGAATCCAAATCCGCCGAACAGATTATAGCGATCGCCGAGCATCTCTCACATGGCGGGCAGACGGTTCTGATAACGAGGCTCGATGGTGAAAAGATCGCCGCGGTTGGGACAAAATTCCCCAAAGGCCGCGTGAATGTGACGGCCCGCACCTTTATTATTAATGCCAAACCGGTTAAGGATCCGACCATCGGCGAGCCATTTGTCACGGTACTTGCGGCCGGAACGAGTGATGCATATGCCGCCGAAGAGGCATGCGAAGTCTGCATAGCGATGGACACGGCGTTTGAAAAATTTTACGACGTTGGTGTCGCCGGCCTGCATCGTCTGCTCGACAAACGCGAGGCTTTGCAGAAAGCATCGGCGCTGGTCGTTGTCGCCGGGATGGAAGGGGCGTTGCCGAGCGTCGTGGGAGGATTGTTTGGCAAGCCGATCTTTGCCGTGCCGACCAGCGTTGGTTACGGAGCCAGTTTTGGTGGGATCGCGGCCCTGCTGGCGATGCTTAATTCGTGTGCGGCGGGCGTTTCGGTCGTCAATATTGATAATGGTTTTTCAGCCGGCTATGCGGCATGTCAGGTCGTACGCGAGGTAAAGAGATTGGCGAATGGGTAAAGCTTTATTTTTGGAAAGCGTGGCGGGCGTGGCTGGCGATATGTTTGCCGCGAGTTTTGTCGACGCCGGGTTGGTTACGTACGACCAACTGACCGGATTGGTTGTGCAGCTAGGGCTTGAGGGCGTGACCATCGAGATCGAAAGCGTTATTAGGGCCACGG
>JAYVDQ010000036.1:0-4976 GCA_043749325.1 Chloracidobacterium sp.
CTTTTTTTGCCACATCGTAGCCGATTCGCTTGCCGTTTGGATCGGTAATAAGTATGTCTACATCACCTGACGACAAAACGGTCAACGTCTCCGGCTTTGGAGCGGCGGGCTTAGTTGCCGGGGCCGGATTCAGCGTATAAGAGGCGTTCATGAACGGCGATGAACTCGGAGAATCAAGTCTCGCATCGCTTTCGTCCTCATCGCAAAATGCACACTCGAATCGAGGGCGCAGGCGATCGGACATTCGTTTGAGCGACATCGTGTGCGTTGCGGCGCTGCCGACATAATCATTTGCCGTTTTAGATGGATCACTCGCCGTGTGATATCGCCAGGTCTCGTTTTTCGTGTTCACGTACACATATTTGGTTTCGCCGGGGTAATTATTGTCATACACGTGGATGCGAAAATTGTCTTCACCCATGTCCTCGACGGCGAATGGCACGATCGAATGCCCGCGGGCGTATTTGCCGTCTATTAGCATGCCGATGCCGAGCGTGTATAGCTCTTTTTTTGGTTCCATCGAATCTTCGAGCATCTTTAGGATCTCGGACGGCTTCCTCTTGAACGTCTCCATCCTGAATTCCGAGACTTCTTTCAAAGACTGCAACGAGTGATGAAACGTAATGAAGTTGCTTGTCACCTGGTCCTTCTTCAGGTCGAACAGATTTTCCGCACTGCTCTGAAACCCGGCCGGATCCTTGCGCCCCTTAAAGGGCCGGCCCATGAACATCCGCAGGCTCGCGGCCGAAAATCCATCGCAATGCCCGCCTTCGGCCATCTTTATCATCTGCTCGATCCAGCGGTCGGCGGTTTCGTACAATTCACAGTCCTTCGCCGTCGAGCCCTCGATACAAACGTTCGCGGCGCCGAATATTCGGATCACGTCGTCTGCCGTAAGGTCTTCATCGTAATCCGGATTTTTACCGAAATTGCGAAAGCCGAAACCATTTACTTTCGGGTCAAACGGGATCGAGGCAACGATCTCGCCCTCGGTACGCAAATTCCCCCAAGCGAGACAAACAACCGGTAACGTAAGTAAAATCGTGAGAAGAGCGACAGCGGCAGACAGGTACTGTTTCATATGTTTCTTAAATTGTCTAGTCGAAATATTTGATGGAAAACGCGTAGATTATAACAGAAGTTTGCTAGATCGTTAAGGAGCTTCATCAATTGTTCCCATTGAAGCGGCATTTATTCGGAGCAGCGTCCGGCCGGTAGTCGGTTACGAGTACCGCACGGCTTAATACTCTGCTCCCACGACAGTTTTGTGAGGGCCATTCGCTGTTATGCAATCGCCAGTGCGGGCTCAGCGTTGCGGACGAGGACAGTCGATGCCGGGTTTGGGATGGTACAAGGAGGTCATGCTCGCGAAGCAATTCGATGTGCTCGTTCATTCCCCACTTGGCCTTGTAAAGACAATCCTCGACGGAATTACCGACGCCTGTAACGCCTTCGAGATCGGGCGAGTAGAACCCGAGGAATTCAGGGTCTTCGGTGGCCTCTATGACGAGTGAGTATTTGAGATCCAGCATTACTTCTTCCCTATCTCTGTCGCTTTAAGAATAGCATGTACCCGTAGGCACCTCTTTGGCTCCGTGATAATCAACTCGGATCAAACGGTCATGACTTGGCTTTGCATAATAACGGATAGATCCTTTCTCCTCCTTGACCAGTCTAAAGCGGTTTGTCTCCAGCAGTCGAATGAGTTCGCTAAATCTCATGCGGTCATTTCAGATTCTTCTTAAAGAATTCGAGGCTCCGCTCCCACGATAGTTTCGCGGCTTCGGCATCGTAGCGCGGCGTCGTGTCGTTGTGAAAACCGTGCTGCTTGCCGTCGTAGATGAATAGCTCGTACTTTTTCTTGTTTTCCTTGAGAGCCGCTTCGAAGGCCGGGATGCCCGCGTTTGTGCCCGCGTCGGCGCCCCCGTAGTGGAGCATCAGCGGCGCGGCGATCTTTGGTACGTCGGCGGCACCGGGCTGGCGGCCGTAGTAGGCGACGCCGGCATTAAGTTCGCTGCCGAGGCGGACAGCAAGCTGATTGACCATTCCGCCACCGAAGCAGAAACCTACAGCGCCCAACTTGCCCTTACTGTCTGGCCGTGCCTTGAGCCACTTGGCAGCAGCGACAAAATCTTCAGTCATCTTCTTACCATCTACCGTGCGAAAGGCCGCCGCGCCTTTTTCGTCCGTGCCGGGATAGCCGCCGACAGAGGTCAATCCGTCCGGAGCAAATGACATGTAACCTACCTTTGCGAGGCGCCGCGCCACGTCCTCGATATACGGGTTGAGCCCCCGATTCTCATGAATGACCAGCACCGTGGCAAATTTCTTCCCCTTCTGAGGACGTGCAAGGTAACCCTTGATCGAGCCGTTGCCATTTGGCGACGGCACGGTCTCGTAACCTACCTTGAGATCCTTGTCGTCCTTCGGCACCGTCTGTGCCCATGTATAGTTGGGAGCAAGGCTCTCAAAGATCGCCGCGACCGTGAGTCCGCCGACGGCAAACCTCGCCGCACCACTGAGGAACGACCGCCGGTCAATATCGCCGTGCTGATATTCGTGAAATAGGTCCAAAAGCTCCTGCGGATATTCGTCTGCTGTTTTACGTTCCATATTCTCTCCTTGTTTGTTACAGAATACGTGATGTAGGGAGCATGTTCAAAATAAAATGCTGCCGGGCGGAAACAAATCCGCGCGAACGAGGAAGTTTGTCGTTACCGGACATTCTAACTGCCATCAAAAGGAGTCAGATGGTCCTATTAGGACGAGCTTTTGGGACGGACCGAAAATAAACTGAAAAACTGAAATTGGAAAGTGGAAAATGGAAAGAGAACCACCCCGTCGGCCAAACGCCGCCACCCCTGCTTCGGTAAGGAGGGGGAGCTAATCCACTCTGATCACTGACTGCTGACCACCGACAACTGAATTTAGTTGTTTACATAACTAATAGATTTTGTTTATACTTATCGTGATTTGCCCCGTAGCGGTTGTTGAATCGCGTGCGGCGAGAGCAAATGTCAGAGGATTTTACAGAAGACTTTAGGTTTAATAAGATCAAGATTTTAGCGGGTCTGAGCACGATTTCTCAAGGGAAATAGGTGCTCCCCGATAGGAAAGGCCGGTGAGGTTTTTCCGAACAGAGATTCCTGCGTGAACAATACTCATTACTTGTCCATTTGGAAATTATTTCCAAACTCAAGCTATAAAACTAATCCGCGCACCATGCTCTGCAAGATCGAGCTACAGCCTTAGTCTACCTATACATCCGCATTTCTGACATGCTTTCCGCTGCCCTGACGCGGGGTGATAAGTATTCCAATTTTCAAGGAAAGGTTTTTATGTCAAAAGAAATGATTGTTAGCGTCAACGGACGCGAAAAGAAGATCGCCATTTTAGATAATGGCAAAGTCACCGAGTTTTATATCGAGCGCGGCGAGGAAAACTCGGGCGTCGTCGGTAATGTTTACAAGGGTCGCGTCATGCGTGTCCTGCCTGGAATGCAGTCGGCATTCGTCGATATCGGCCTGGAGCGTGATGCGTTCCTATACGTCTCGGATTTCTTTGACGAGGAAGAAGAGATCGAACGCATAGTAATGGAGAAGTCCAAGAAAGCTTCGCCGGAAGAAGCCAAGCGCGAGGCCGACGAACAGATAGCTCGTTCGCGCATCGAGCGTGAGAAGCAGATGGAGGCCGTCCAGGAGATAGCCGAACCATTGGATGAGACCAATGGCCATGCCGTCGAAGAAGAAATGGTCGAGCCCCACGCCCAGATGACCGAGGCGGCGGAAACGATCGAAGTCACTAATCAACAGAGACCCGAGCGCGGCAAACGCGGACGCGGCGGACGAGGCAGAAAGGACCACGATCAGGAAGTAGTATCCGAGCGGGCTCCGGAGCCGGGGTTCGAGATCGAGCTTGATAATTCGGGCTTCGAACGCATCAGCGACGACGAAGATACGGGTGAAATGTTTAAGGACGCTTATATGCAGGAAGCGATCATCGATCGTGTACGTGCGGCGGAGTTTGATATGGAGGGTACAACGGCAGCCGAAGTTGGATCGTTATTAGCTGAGGCGGGCGGCGAAGCAAACCGCTTTGAACGCATCGCGGACGAAGACGACGAAACTCCCGCATTGGCAAAGGGTAAGGGCAGAGCAAAAACGGCCAGATCTACAAAATCCGCAGATAAGGCTAAAGCCCCCGCAAAGAAATCTCCGTCAAAACCCAAGTCATCAGCGAAAAGTAAAAAAGATAAGGCCGAAGAAATGTTGGAAGACGCCGAGGCAAGCGTGAAAGAAACCGACGGCAACGCCGAGATGGCGGTTCGCCGTGGCGGCCGAGGCCGCAGGCGTGGCGGCAAGCCAAAGGCAAAAGGCGAGGGAGATTCGGATGATTCGACCGGTATAACGGATGAGTTTGAAGAGGCAGATGGCAACGTCGCTGAGCCGGCCGATGAGATCGTCGAAGTCGACGACACACCGGTAGAGCGCGAGCCGGAAATGGAAGCCGTTCCGGATGCCGAGCCTGAAACTGTAACTGAACCGGCCACCGATTCGGATGAACCCAAGGCAGAAGAACGGCCCGACCGCGGCGACAATCGCCGTGGCGGCCGCACCCGTGGCGGACGCGGACGGGGAGACCGTGACCGTCCGACCGGTGATCGGCCCGCTGAAGATCGCCCGAGTAATGAGCGCCCCAGCAACGACCGCCAAAGCAATGATCGTCCTTCGGGTGATCGTCAATCTAATGACCGTCCGTCAGGAGATCGCCCATCGGGAGATCGACCGCAGCGTGATAACAAACGCTTTGACCGCAACGACCGGCGTGACCGTCCGCCGCAACCGACGATCTCCGATCTCTTGAAAGAGGGACAGGAAATCCTGGTCCAGATCGCCAAAGAACCGATCGCGAAAAAGGGTGCCCGCATCACATCGCACATCGCTATGCCCGGCCGCTTTCTGGTTTACATGCCGACG
>JAYVDQ010000037.1:0-4401 GCA_043749325.1 Chloracidobacterium sp.
GGTGAGACGCGGAGAGGAAGAGAGAACCGCCCCGCCGTTGTCAGCGGCACCCTTTCTTCGTAAGGAGGGGAGCTTTTTTAGCTTTGGATTTGAGCAAACAAAAACCCCTCTGATATAGTTGCAGGAATCCAACTTTGCTTTCATCGAGACTGTTGTTGCATATCAAGATGAAATTTGGTTATTTTGGCGATCCCACATTATTTAGAGAATCAAAAACATGTCAAAACCTATAGTTCAGAACTCAGTTCACATATCTCTTTGTGTTGCAGTCTTGTTCTTGCACGTTCTTTCGGTTCATATCTACGCTCAAGACGCTACAGCTATTGCCAAAGAAGTCTTTCCATCTCTTGTCCTAATTGAAACGCGAGACTTTCAAGGCCAACCTCTCGCACAAGGAAGTGGTTTTTTTGTTCGACCAGATGTAATTGCAACTAATTATCATGTTATTGAAGGTGCAAAAAGTGGTACGGTCAAGGTCGTTGGAGAAACCTCAGTCGATGCGATTATAGGAGTTTTGGCTTTCGATAAAAAAAAGGATTTGGCGTTGCTTAAGGTGGCCACAAACAATAGAAAGCCGCTAACTCTAGCTGATTTTAGTAAAATTGAGGTTGGCCAGGCAATCTTTGCATTGGGGAATCCCCGAGGATTGGAAGGAACAATATCACCCGGCATAATCAGCAGTAACAGTCTCAGGCAAATAGAAGCCGAGGACTTAATACAAATAACAGCACCAATTTCGCCGGGGAGTAGTGGAGGACCAATTGTAAATAGCAAAGGCGAAGTTATCGGAGTCGCTGTTGGCTCACTAACGAATGGACAAAACTTGAATTTCGCGATTCCATCTGCATTCTTAGCAATATTGCTCGCGAATATGAAAGCTCTTGTTGCCCTTTCGGATTTAAACAAGAGTACAGTCGCGACCCGCCCACCTGAAACTAAGATTGCATCAGAACCAACGCCATCAGAATCTGCACCAACTAGTCCGATTACAAAATCGAGGAAGTCGAAAGACGATTCGTTTAAGGATATTGCCGCTTTACTGAGCACAAAAAAGCCCGAAGATATGGCAAAGGCTTATCCGCTGAGCAAAGACTTTTTAGCCAGGTTCGGTAAAGATGACAAAGACGAAAACGTTAAACGGATCAGGATCTTTGTCTCGCGTTATCGCGAACACGAGTTTATGGTCGCGCTCGACGCCAACAAAATCGATGTGGCCTTTCCGCTCGGAAAAGAAATACTTGCCGAGCAGCCTGATAATGTCGGGGTTTTATTAAATATGGCGTATGCCGGCTATACGGCGTTAAGTGGCAAGGGCGACAAAACTTATGTTGACGACTCGCTCGGATATGGTAAAAAGACGATCGAGCTGATGGAAGCGGGCACGATGCCAAAAGCATTTGCCCCGTTCAAAGATAAGGAAGAAACGATCTCTTTTATGTATTTTGTCGTAGGAAATTTAATGCTCGAGAAGGATAAAAAGGAAGCCGCGGCCAATCTTTATAAAGCGACGCTTTTTGAATCGCAGATAAAAACCAACTCCGCCGCTTATTATCTTATTGCCGTTTGTTACGAGGACCTATACACAAAATTCGCGGCCGATCTCAAAGCCAAATTGGACAGTAAAAAGATCAGCGATGCCGATTTTACGGCTGAATCCGCGAGGGTCGCCAGGATCATTGATCTAATGATGGATGCATATGCCCGTGCCGTCAAACTGGGCGAAGCCGACAAGAATCCGGATCAGCCTCAATGGAAGCAGCGTCTGACCCAAGTCTATAAATTTGCCAGGAAAAGCGAGGCTGGCCTCACCGAATATATTAACCAGGTCATTACGACCCCCATGCCCGACCCCGGCAAGTTTTGATTCGCTGAGATCTTTGAAAGGTGACGTTACCCCTTTCCCTCTTCCCGCATAAGGCGGGCCACGTGGAATATGTAGTGAAAGCCGGAGAACACGGCAAACGCCGCGACCACGAAGTAGGTGGTGGGCAGGAATAAGCCGTTATTGGCCGGGAATACGGCGGCTACGAGTATGAGGATCACGCCGACGACCTGGACGAACGTGCTGGCCTTGCCAAGCCACGACGGTTTGAAACCGCGAAAGCCCGTCATTACATTGATCGCGCCCGCAATGGTAACGATCGCGACATCGCGGCCAATGACCGTCGCAGTCACCCAAAACGGCACGGGTAGGTGCGCGCGTCCGGTCCCGACAACGCTTGAGAGCGTGAGCATTACGAATGCCGTCGTCATCAACAGCTTATCGGCGATGGGGTCGATAATCGTGCCCAACTCCGATTCCTGCTTTAACCGGCGAGCGATAAAGCCGTCCACGCCGTCAGAAATACCCGCGATCGTAAATACTGCGAGTGCCCAGCCTTCGCGATGATAGACAAGCAGGATCGCGAACACCGGGATCAGCGCAATGCGCAAAAACGTGAGTAAATTGGGGATCGTTAGGACCTTGGTTGAAACCTGGGAATCGCTCATTTTGAGTGCGGAATGCGGAATGCGGAATGCGGATTCATCGGGTTTTGCCCCTCGCAGTATTTATTGATGCAACCCATATGGCCGTAAGCTTTCTAATAGCTTAATTATTCGTAGAGAAAACTTCTTTGTTCGCTCTTTTAGGTTGTCGTGTTTAGCCATATTCGTCTGGCTTTTTTACTCCAACTCAGTATCAAAAATTCCGTACTCCGCACTCCGCGTTCCGCACTAATCAGAGCACCTCAATTCAAGTAGAGATATCTCCGGCGGGCATTGGTAACGGACCGGCAAAACGACCGTCCCGATGCCGCGGGTGATGTAGATCTGCGAACCCCTGCGTTTATGCAGCCCGGCCTTTAGTTTGCGCTGCGGGAAAAGGCGTTTGGCGTCGTCGCGAACCTTGATCTGCCCGCCGTGAGTATGGCCGCTGAGCGTGAGATCGACACCGACGCGGGCCGACTCGCGAAATATGATCGGATTGTGGGCGAGCAGCAGCTTCAATTCGTCTGGAAACGAACCGCGAAGAGCCGCCGGAACATCGGTCTTGCCGACCATGTAATCGTCAACCCCGGCGAGCCAGAACGACGCTCCGCGAGCCTCAATGCGAAGGCCCTCGTTGATAAGCATGTTAATGCCTTCGCCGCGAAAGAGATGTGTGACGAGATCTGCATCGGTCCAATGGTCGTGATTGCCGAGACACGCGTAGGTCCCGTATCGCGATTTAAGCTTGCCTAACACGGCGGCCACCGGGGCGATGTATTCGCGTTCGTGAGAGACGTAATCGCCGGTAAGCAGAAACATATCGGGCCGTAGGCGATTCGCGATCTTGACGGCGCGTTTTATGTGCTCAAGAGTGGTAAACGGGCTGTGATGCGTGTCCGAAAGCTGGACGATCTTAAACCCGTCAAGTTTTTTCGGCAGACGTTTTAGGGTGATCTCGACGCGTTCGAGCGAAAGACTGTTCGCCTCGTCCATAGCGGTCTTAGCTTTATTTGACCAGTTGCCCGCCAGTTTGCGGATAGGCGTGTCCGATGAAACGTAGGCGTTTATTCTTTCAGACAGTTTTACCCGCTTTGTTCCGGTGTTTTCCATTAAGTGTATTTGGGATTATAGCTTGTCGAGGCTGGGATTACAACGACATTTCGTTAAGTCCTTTGTCGCCAACGGCGACCAACACTAAAGCCTAGGGTGCAGTGAATGAAATGAGCGAAACCCTAGGAGTCGTTGAAAAATAACTACCGCTCCCTGAAGGAGAGCAACAACTGACGAACAAAATCCTAACGTCTAGTCCCAACAATATCGCTCATCATATTCCACGCGGTATTTCCGGCAAAGTGCCCGGAATTCGTCTTCGTATGTTTGTCGCCCATGATGCTCTTTCTGATCCCTAATGTATTTCGTCACGTCCGAAACTTGAGACTGTCCGATCGAGAAAGCTCCATAGCCTCGCTGCCAATAAAAATCCCGGAATTGGCTACCCTGTTTTTTGATCCACAACGAGCTATTTCGTTTGACGTCGCCGATCAGTCCATTTACATCATTCCGGCCCAGCGATACTAGGAAATGCGAATGATTGGACGTTCCATTCGCAGTTATTAACTTCGCCTGATTATTCTCGATTATGCCGTGGATGTAGCCGTAAAGATCATCTTCAATTTCGGCGGAGATGAGATTGGCGCGGTTCTTTGTCGAAAAGACGATATGAACCAATATCTTGACTATTGATTGCGGCATCGTTGTTCGTCGCTTTCAGCGACGAAATGTCGGGTCTGCTCACCTAGGGTTCCGCCTAAGGGCTCCACCCTAGGCTTTAATGTTCGTCGCCGTTAGCGACAAGAGATAAGTTTACGGCTGACGCGAGTTATGAGCTAACCACTTTTACAAACTTTCTCTTTCCGGTTTGGAGCGTAATTT
>JAYVDQ010000038.1:0-7234 GCA_043749325.1 Chloracidobacterium sp.
CTCATTTATGAATCTTTCGGGTGGTGGCGACTATTTTCTATCGCTATCAAAGCCCGGATACTCCTTCGACCCGCAGACCCGGCAGTTCAACAACCTGAGCGGTAATCAGACAGCAAATTTTACTGGAACGCCTCCCGCGCGGAGTGTATCGGTATCGGGCCGGATATTAACGCCAGACGGCCGGGGCCTTAGAAATGCCACCGTTTCGATCACTGACTCAAATAACGCAAAACGAACCACGACGACCAGCTCGTTTGGGTTTTATAGCTTTGACACGGTGCAGACCGGACAGGCTTATACGATCGCCATTTCTTCAAGATCGTACCGCTTCGCACCTCGGGTTGTTAGTGTTGCCGGTGACATAACTGATATTGATTTTTTAGGGCTGGAATGACTTTGAGGGTAGGAAGATGTTTGGTGGGGCCGCGTTCTGGCCCCACTATATCCGTTCGCTGAAATTAGGAGATAAGATATGTCGATGAGAGATTACCAATTTCCTTTCCTTGTCACGATTATCATTGCTGCCGTTGCTTGCCTCTTATTCGCGCTACCTATCCCGATTGCAATCGTGAGCGACAAATCGGTACCTCTCTCTACTAGTGAGATGTACTATGCTGGTTTGCCCGGACCTGATGGAGTGTCTCCCACCTTCGAACGTTCGTCGGATTTGAAACGAGACATAGAAAGTTCTCACGTTCAGCAGTCCCACCGTTCTACACAGGGCGACTCGGTGTCTACAGAACTCCGGCTAACTGAAAGCTTTTCTGGAATTGACGCGCCCGTTGACTCATTGGCTAGAAAATACTCTCCTGACGTAGGTATTGCAGCAGGCCCAACCTCATTGGTCATCGTGGCGAACCCCTACAGAGCGATCGTGGATAAGGAAGGTCACCTCATTGCTTCGAGCGGCCAATACTTCATTAAGGGAGGCGACCCAAAGGTCCTTTACGATCCAGAGAGCCGCAGGTTTTTTATCGCAGGAATCAGTGGTGAAGCTGATCGGTGCACTGTTGGGACCTGCAAGGCGTATCTCTATCTTTATGTTTCTAAGAACTCATCACCCTCGACGCTGGGACCTAACGATTGGTACGAATATGTCCTCGACGCAACGCTCGAGGGAACGACCCCTACCACGAATAAAGCAGACTTCACCGCGCTTGGCGTGAATAGAGACGCAGTCGTGATCAGTGCGATCATGGTCGACATCAACTTGGATCGAGTTACGCCTTTTACGAAGGTTCGAATGCTGAACAAATCCAAGTTGATCAGAGGTGAACCCGTAGGCTGGACGGACTTTATCGGCATGAAAGACCCCGTTGACGGAGGCCTTGATCATGGATTTCGACCAGCTCTGCACTTCGACAGTTCAAACACGTTTTTCCTGGTGGCCATCTCGATCAGCAATCCTTGTCAGCTTGTGGTGTGGGGAATCGACAATACGCTTTCAGAGCCAACATTGTCGGCACGTGCCACACAAACCAGTGGTCGGTGCGCCCCTCCCCCAGCCGCCTTTCAGCCAGGCGATACGAGCCTGAGGATTAACGTTGGAAGCAATGGATTGATGAGCGATTTGATTTACCGAAACGGATCCCTTTGGATGCCCAGAGGAATCGCTCAGAATTGGGGTAGCGGAGATGTCGCGGCAATTCGCTGGTTCCAAATCGATGTAAGCTCGTGGCCCAACCCGGTTAATGTTGTTCAAGATTCTACATTCGGGTCTGACGGGGTTTCTTACTTTTTCCCGGCATTAACCGTGGACGATCAAAACAACCTTGTTATGGTTTACGGAAGAGGGAGCAGCTTAGAATTTGCGTCGATCTATTTCACGGGGCGGCTTTACAGCGATCCACTTAACACTCTCCGGTCCGGCGAGTTGATCAAGGCTGGCAGGGCGAGCTTTGTCGAACTATTACCGGGGAATAGCACTACGACGTATGGAGACTATTTCGGTGCGGCGATTGATCCCATCGACAAAAGCTTTTGGTTACATGCTCAATACGTACGAGTCCCCGAGGCATGGGGAACATGGGTCGGCAAAATCGCTGTTAATATCAGCGTCTCGGTATCGGGCCGCGTAATGACACCAGACGGCCGTGGCCTGAGAAGTGCCACTGTTTCGATCACCGACTCAAATAACGTCAAACGAACCACGACGACCAGCTCGTTTGGGTTTTACAGCTTTGACGCGGTGCAGACCGGACAGACTTATACAATCGCCGTTTCGTCGAGATCGTATCGCTTTGCATCTCGGGTTGTTAGCGTCGCCGGTAATCTGACGGATATTGATTTTGTAGGACTGGAGTGATGGTTTGGTGCGAAGATGTTTAGTGGGGCTTCGCTCCAACCCCCACTTAAGCGAACTTGTCGTCCTAAGATGGCCTGCCTTTCATAAGACCTAATGATAATCATTTCCCCGGCTTATCTTTTCGCTCGTCTGCGAAAAGAATGGGATTTACGATAGGCCGGTAGCTGTCGGTGATCTTGATGTAAGCATCGTCTCGCAACTTGGCCATAAATTTCTTTTGTTCTCCCGGCAGACGCTCGGTCATCATTGCCAGACGAACGCTATTCTCGTCAAAAACGGATTGGTCAGACGCTTTTTCGCGTGCATCGACCCGTAAAATGACCATGCCGAGCTGGTCGGCCTCGAACGGCTCAGCGATATCGCCCGCCTTGACGCCCTTAATATTATTGGCAAGCTTTTCGGAAAGTTCGGTGACCTTTAAATTCTCCGCTTTTCCGGTTCCATCGGTAACAACACCCCGGTCGTTTTCTTTCGCTATCTTGCTAAAATCGGCACCGGTCTTGAGCTGAGCGTAGATCTGTTTCGCTTTTTCCCGTACGGCGGCTTCGTTGCTCCCGGCAAACGCCAGAAAGATCTCGCTGATCGAAACCACCTCGGGTTTTGTGAATTTGTCCTTATGCTGTTCGTAATAAGCCTTTAGTTCCTTGCCGTTGAATCCCCAGTAGATCTTCGACTGGAGCTCTTTTTGCAGCACTTTTTCGCGGGTGGCCTGTTTTCGCCAGACGTCTTTCAGCTCCTGCGGATTAATCCCGTTCTTTTCCATTTCCTGGTAAAGCGCATCGACGGTCTTCAGGTTGTATTGCTTCATTATGTCCGCAAGACGCATATTCAGGTTGGCCTCGACCTCATTATCGAGCCCCATTTCCTTTGCCTTCTGTATCAATAATTCTTCATTGATCAGATTGGCAATGAGCTCGCCCTGTTTCTCGTCGACGGCCTTTTGAGCATCTTCACGTTTTTTGCCTTGCTGCACCTCGCCATCGACAATTTCTTTCATCTCGCGTTTGATCCGCGAGAGAGTGATCACGCCGTCATTGACCTGGGCGACGACCTCGTCGACAACCTTGGTCTGCGTCTCCTGGCCAAATGCCGAAATACTTATGACAAGCGAAATGAATACGAAAAGGAATATGCGGCTAAAAATTCTCATCAATTACTCCTGCTAAAAACGTAACAAGCATCTTATTACCCGTTCACTATATTTTGCAACTGGTGTCTTTGATGCCGAAAACACACGGCGGGTTTCTTGCGGTCTATCCGGGAGCCGTAAATTCGGAAAATTCCCGCATTGAACATTTTTATATAACAGCGCCTGCGCTCTGCCCCGTTCTCGAATGAAGAAAAAATGCTCAAATTGCAGCCTCGTAAACTTTCCGGATGCCGTGTCGTGCGCTCGTTGCCAGGCGGATCTGATTGAGACAGCCAACGTCGAGACCGTGCGAACCGGAGGAAAGCGGCGCTTTGTCATCAGAATCGTTACCTTCTTTTGCGTATGCCTAGTAGTTTTACTCGGATTTTATTTTTCCATGGTTGTATCGGCCGATCCGCTAACGATCGAGCAAAAATACTCGGTTCGCCGTGCGATCAGCGTCTTGAAAAGCAAAGGCTTTTCGCAGCAAGCGTTTTTGCTTGAAAATGTGACAGTCTTTCGAGGTGACGATAATTGGCTTAACGCTTCGGTCGCAAAGGAAAACGCCTACGCCGCCACTAATTTTCCGTTTGAGATCATGACGCTGTATGCGGATTTTTTTACGTATCCGACGGACGACACGGAACGGGCCGCTATCCTGCTTCACGAAGCGGAGCATTTGAAAGGCAGGAACGAACACGACGCCTACGATTTCGTTTGGACACACCGAAAACAACTGGGCTGGACGAAAGACGGATACACCGCGTCGCCCGTTTGGCTGAACATAAGAACGCAGACAAAAGACAATGCTCCCAACCTATTCGTGTGCGAGAAAAACGACTATAACGACTGCACCGAGTAAGCCGCTCATACGCTTATTTCCTCAAGGCAATGCCTGGCGATTGAGATCGGGTCCAAATTGTCGGATTTGACTCTCAAAATGCCACTCGGCGAAAAGCTCGAACCCTCGTTCTCACTCAAAAACTGCATCAATTTGTCGGGCGAAACACGCGCCTCTTCGCCAAGTTTTACAGCGACCCCATCAGTCGTTTTGTCGATCGATACGATGTGCATAGATTCGGCGAGTTTGCGGAGCCGGCCGTATTCAAAAAGGCTTTCGACCGAGCGGGGAATCCGGCCATAGCGATCCTCGATCTCCGCGTGGATCTGCAACAGAGCCTCCTCACTATCGGCCGACGATATGCGTTTATAAGTTCGCAGCCGTTGGCTGGCCTCCGAAATATAATCTTTCGGGATCGAAACATCGATGCCGAGGTTGATCGACACGCTGGTCTCGTCGGCGATCTCGTCACCACGGATCTCTGCTATAGTCCGCTCCAGCATCTTTGTATATAGATCAAACCCGAGGGCGTCGAGATGGCCAGATTGTTGGCCGCCAAGAATATTGCCGGCCCCGCGAAGCTCCAGATCAAGAGCCGCGAGGCGGAATCCGGCGCCAAGATCTGAGAATTCACGGATCGCGGACAAACGCCGCCGTGCTATGGGCGTCAGCTCCAGTTCGCTCGGAATGAGTAAGTAAGCGTAAGCTCGGCGGTTGGAACGTCCAACACGCCCGCGAAGCTGGTAAAGCTGCGACAAGCCGTAATTGTCGGAACGATTGATGATGATCGTGTTGGCACGCGGTATGTCGATGCCGTTTTCGATGATCGTAGTCGCAACCAGCACGTCGTATTTATAATCAATGAAATCGAGCATCACCTGCTCCATTTCTTTTTCGTTCATCTGGCCGTGGCCGATGGCGATGCGGGCATTCGGCACGATCTTTTGGACGAGGGCGGCGACAGATTCGATGGTTTCGACACGATTGTGGATAAAGAATATCTGGCCGTTACGGGCGAGCTCAAGCTCGATCGCGGAGCGGATCACGCCATCGGAAAACTGTACGACCTGCGTATTGATGGCAAGACGATCACGCGGCGGCGTTTCGATTACGGACATGTCACGCATTCCCAGCAAAGACATATTCAGCGTTCGCGGTATCGGCGTCGCCGAGAGCGTCAACACATCGACCTTTTTCTTGAGATGCTTGAGCTTTTCTTTGTGGCCGACCCCGAAACGCTGCTCTTCGTCGACGACGACGAGTCCAAGTTTCGGCAGCTTAACGTCGTTCGACAGGATTCGATGCGTACCGATCATTACATCGACCTCGCCTTTCCCGGCTTGCTCGACCACCGATTTTTGATCTTTAGTAGAACGGAATCGCGACAGCAATTCGACCTTAGCGGGGAATGCGGCAAATCGCTTGGCAAACGACTCAAAATGCTGGTAAGCGAGAATTGTAGTCGGCGTCAGAACGGCCACCTGCTTGCCGTCCATCACTGCTTTGAACGCCGCACGCATCGCGACCTCTGTCTTTCCGTATCCAACGTCACCGATTATTAGGCGGTCCATCGGCGTGGGTGTTTCCATGTCGGTTTTGACATCCTCGATAGCCGTTGCCTGGTCAACCGTTAGGTCGTACGGAAACGCATCCTCAAACTCATGCTGCCACGGTGCATCCGGCGGGAAGGCGTGGCCGCGAACGAGCTTGCGCTCGGCATAAAGCTTGAGCAGCTCGTCCGCCATATCGCGCATCGCGCGTTTGGCCTTTGCCTTAGTTTTCTGCCAGCCGATACCGCCTAGCCTGTCCAGAGTCGGCGCGGTCGCCTCGCCCGACGAATATCGGGATACGAGATCCATTCGCTCGACTGGCACAAAAAGCTTGGCGTTATCATAATAGATGAGCAGCATGAACTCGCGTTCTGCACCCTGCGACGAGATCGTCTGCAAACCCTCAAAACGCCCGATGCCGTGATCCACGTGGACGACATAATCGCCCGTTTTGAGATCGCGAAAATCCGAAATGAACGCGCCAAGACGCAGTTTGCGGCTGCCCGGCGTCCGGCGGTTTGCGGACGGCACCATCGAGCCGATCGATTCGCCAAAAATGTCCGATTCTGTATAAACCGTCAGGCCAAACGGAGGCAGCTCAAATCCGCCTGAAAGATCACCGATTACGATCGATCCGGCGTTCAGGGTTATCTGATATTCCCTCAGAATTTCTTCGAGCCGTTCGGCCATTCCCTGCGTCTGAGTGGCGAGCAGTGTCCGGCCTTCGCCGGCTCCGGGTTTTATTTGGGCGGCAAAATCGGCAATGACGCCGTGAAACTTTCGCGTCGAGCGCGATTGTATTTCGAGTTCGACAGCCTTTTCCGCAGTGGGAAAGAGAAAAAGGGGCGAACCAAAGCTCCCCTCCTTACGAAGGAGGGGTGACGCTTTAGCGTCGGGGTGGTTCTCTGCGTTCTCATCCGTGTCAGCTTGAGGGGTCTTGACGGCGAGAGAACCACCCTGTCCGCCCAAAGCGGCGGCCACCCCTCCTTCGTAAGGAGGGGAGCTGGAAATTTGAAATTCCTCATCCGTCGCCGCTGCCGTCCGTCCGAGTGAACGCAATTCGACTCGCGTCGCACCGGCCATTTTTGAGCGAAGCTCGGCCGGTTCGAGAAAAAGCTCTTTCGGTTCGAGTCCAAAATCGCCGAGATCGACGAGAGCATCGTGATGCTCGGCGGTCTGCTTGTAGAAATTCTCAAGCGAATGGTTGATCGCGGACGGCTCGTCGATCACGAATACAAAATCTTTTAGGTAATCAAACACGTTTCCCGTGATCGGCTTAACAAGCGGAAACAAAAATTCCCAGCCGCTGAAAGTCTCCCCTTCTGCGGCAAAATCGGTGCGGTCCCGAAGGTTTCGGGCAAACTGCTCGTCCTTAAACCGTTCGGCAGCGAAAAAAGCCCAATCCCTAA
>JAYVDQ010000039.1:0-3435 GCA_043749325.1 Chloracidobacterium sp.
GGCTTTTTGCGGGAACTCTAACCTACCTTCCGAGTCGAGTTGTTCCATTGTTTCGAGTTTCACGGCCCAACCGTTCGCATGAGGCTTGTAACCCTTGTAATCGTAAGTCAAACTTGGGCGTGGATTTGGGCTTCCTAAACTGACAAGCTGATAACGTCGTACACTACCATCAGCTCGTGTGTAATACTTCTTTATGTAGTCGTCGCTGTATGGAACATGCTGGACGTTGAATAGATGATGCTTGCCTTTTGAATAGAACAAGATCGTGTCGCTTATGTTTGCGAATCTTCGTTTAGAGTCGCCGTGCCCAAAAGTTCGTCTCCAAGTAATATCGTTACGGAAATTATCTGCACCCAAAATCGTATCGAGAAGAATCTTCAAATAATGCGAAGCGGTCGGGTCGCAGTGGAGATAAAGGCTGCCGGTTGGTTTGAGGACGCGGTGGAGTTCCTTTAGGCGAACGGCCATCATGACGAGATAGGCCATCATCTGATTGGTGCCGATGAAGCCGTAAAAGGCCTGGAGCATTTCGGAGACCTTGTCGCCTTCGAGAATGAGTTCGTGATAGGTTTTTGCCGCTCCCGCCCAGTGCCACGTGTCTTCGAACGCCGTGATCTGCGAATCGGCTTCGACGCCCGACTCGTCTTTGAATAGCACATTGTAGTTGCGGTTCGAATTAAACGGCGGATCAAGATAAACGAGATCAACGGCTTCGTCTTTGATATACCGCCGGAGAATATTCAAATTGTCGCCGTAGTAAAGAGTGTTCATTGGGAAACCCGCGCAATCGAACATAACATCTGAGGCCTTACCTTTCAAGACGTGGTTGTTACGCCGATCCGCTCAGTGTCTGATAAATCGAAAGTTTCCGCTGACTCGAATTGTATTTTCTTCTGGCTTAAGGGATGTGGAAAAGCCAGCTTATAGGCATGGAGGCATAGCCGCTCGAATTCCCGGCCGCCGCGTTGTGTATCGCCCACGATCGGATGGCCGATGAGTTCGCAATGGATGCGAAGTTGGTTTGTCCGGCCTGTGACGGGTTCGAGTTCGATCAGTGTCGTATCGGCAAACCGCTCCCGCACCCAATATCGAGTTTCGGAATGTTTGCCGTCCGCCTTCACGTTCCATTGCTTTAGCTCCGCAAATCGCCCGATCGGTGCCTCGATCGTGCCTTCATTCTCCGTCACCGCGCCGTCGACCAACGCCAGATAACGCTTTTCAACGCGTTTTTTCATAAAATCGGCGGACAATCGCCGGTGTGCCATCGCATGCTTTGCGACAACGATCAAACCGGATGTTTGTTTATCTAAACGATGGGGAAGCCCTGGCCTTGTCCGAGTCTCTTGCGTAAGCGAGGGGACCGAACATTGAATTTTTTCTCCGTCCAGCCCGCCCCCTAACGCAGGCGGTCCTGACTTTTTGTTTAGGTAATACGCTAGTGCGTTAAGCATCGTCCCGTTTTTCTCACGGTGCGACGGATGCACTAGCATTCCCGCCGGTTTATTTACGACAACGATATGGTCGTCCTCGAAAACTATATCGAGAGGAATATTCTCGGGCCTCATCGCTGTTTCGCGAGTTGGGTCCAGGATGATCTCGATCAGATCATTCGAACGCAGGCGATAGCCTATATTCTCGTTGCGGCCGTTCACCTCGCAGCGTGCGGTTTTCACGATATCCCTTAGATACATCTTGCTCAGAGCACCGAAGCGGTCCAGCAAAAAATCCTCAAGCCTCATTTTCTGCTGTCCAGTGGCGACCTGCATTACGATTCTTTCTTCCACGAAACCATTGTATCTCAGAACAATAAACGGGCACCATACATAGGCCGAGTTTGGTATCACTATTCATGAGGATGTCTAAAAATGTTTCTCGCCCATGTTTTTCTTACATTATTGTTGGAAACTAGCGTGGATTTCTTACTTATGGATTCAAATTTTGGCCGATATTTGATTTTTTTAAGTAATGACCATTATACTCGCTGAGTCAGAGTTAAGAATGCCCCAAAAACCTACAATTTTGTCTGAAACAATCTCGAGCGGCCTGGATCTAATCGCGCAAATTACTTCTATCGCCGCCGGATCCCGCGGCATCAGAACGAATTGCGGCCTGATCATTGACCGTTTGAAAGATATCCTGCCGTCGAGGTACGGTTTTGTCTGCTTATATCAGCCTGCATCCGGCCGTCTGGACGTGATCGCAGCCACAGGGATAGAAGCGGCCGTTTTTCGCCGGCTCGAGAGCCGTGCTGCGACAACAGCTCTTATGCGTGTCTTTGATCGCGTTGAGCCGGTCACGCTTCTGGTCAACGACGAGCCCACCCTCGACTTTCTCTCCGATCCGAAGCCGGGAGCTACCGTGACCTCAGTGCCGATCCTTCTCGCGGGTGAATGCGTTGGCTCAATCTCGCTTGCGTTTGACAGTCCGAAAACGGCGGCATCGGCTGAGATAGTAAAGCTGCTTGAGGTCGTAGCGGGCGTGATCGCCCAAGCCCTGCGAGCCGAGCGGGTAGAACGCGAAGAAAGCCTTAAACTCATCGACGAAAACCTGCACCTCAAGCAGGAACTTAAAGAAAAATACGATTTCGGCCATCTCATCGGAAATTCGAGCCCGATGCGTCACGTTTACGACCAGGTAACGCAGGTTGCGCGTTCGAACGCGACCGTTCTGCTCCGGGGCGAGAGCGGCACCGGCAAGGAGCTGATCGCAAATGCAATTCACTACAACCGCCTGCGCTCCCAACGGCCTTTTATCAAAGTCAACTGCGCGGCATTACCCGAGACGTTGATCGAATCCGAACTTTTTGGTTACGAGCAAGGTGCTTTTACGGGTGCGGCGAAACGAAAGAAAGGCCGTTTCGAGTTAGCCGAGGGAGGCACGATCTTTCTTGACGAGGTAGGCGATCTGGCGCCTCAAACCCAGGTCAAGCTGCTCCGGGTGTTGCAGGAACGCGAGTTTGAGCGGCTTGGTGGAACGGAAACTATCAAGGTAAATGTACGCCTGATCACCGCGACCAACAAAAATCTCGAAGAAGCAATAGGAGCAAACACCTTTCGGGAAGATCTCTTTTACCGGCTTAACGTCTTTACGATATTTTTGCCGCCACTTCGCGATCGCAAGGCGGACATTCTGCTGCTCGCCGAGCATTTTCTCGAAAAGCATGGTGCGGAACATAGTAAACGAATTCTCAGGATATCGACGCCCGCGATCGACATGCTTACGGCGTATCATTTTCCGGGTAACGTCCGCGAGCTTGAAAACGCTATCGAGCGTGCCGTTTTGGTTTGCGATTCTAACGTAATTCACGGCCATCACCTGCCGCCGACGCTCCAAACCGCCGAGGTCAGCGGCACCGAAACGCGTGTCACACTCGAATCGGCGGTGGCCGCGTTTGAACGCGACCTAATCCAGGACTCGCTGAAATCGACCCGCGGA
>JAYVDQ010000040.1:0-2516 GCA_043749325.1 Chloracidobacterium sp.
CGCGATGGCCTCGTCCTTTCGGTCGGTGGTTGTATAAAACTCCGCCAGCTCAAGCCTGCTTTCCGGGCTGTTTTCCTGAATCTGAACGAGATCCTTATACGCTGATTCGGCCTTTTCAAATTGGTGGCTGGTCACGAAGAATTCAGCGATCGCCTCGCGAGCCTCAAGACTTGCCGCATCGATCTCGATGGCCTTGCGAAACTGAGTTTCGGCCTCGGCGTCTCGGCTCGCGTAGGTCAAAAATCGTCCGTATTCAGTATGCCCAAGCGAGGCGGACGGGCTTGCTGCAATACCTTTCTGTATCGCGGTCTCGGCTTCCGGTATTTTTTGGCGAGTGGTGTAAAGCCGCTCGAGGCTGATATAAGATTCGATCCGCCGCGGATCGAGAGCGATTGCCTTATTGACTGCGTTTACAACCTCGCCATCGGGCCTTCCCTGCGCGGCAAGGATCGAGGCCGACAGGATGTGGCCCTCAATAAATTTAGGGTCCGCCGCGAGTATCTCGTCGCGGAGCTTCGTCGTCTCGGCGATCATCGGCGGCTGGATGAGCAGGAAATAGTTGCCGAGTTTTGTCTTAGCCTCGAGGTTTTTGTCGTCAAGCTCGACCGTCTTGCGAAGCTCGTCAAGCACCTCGTTAAATTGCCCCAGATTCTCGTACGCACGCGCCAGGCCCCAATGGGCCTTCGCCGAACTGCTGTCCGACTCGGCCGCCGAGCGAAACTGCATCCTTGCGTCGTGAAATTTACGTTTTTGGAGAAATTCTTCGCCCTTTGCCAGGAACGTCGCGGTCGAATGCCCACACGCCGTAGACAGGATGCTTACGCAAAAAAGTATTGAAAGGAAAAGGTAAGAAAACTTGAATGTTTGGCACTCTCGGTTACGCATATCGTTTGATAACGGTAAGCCTCGTATCTTGCATAACGTCTACGGCCGGGGCATGGCCTGTGGACAAACAAGATCGGGCATTTTCTAATGATCCGCGGGGCAAAATCCGCCAGATCGGCCTGATAGTACTGATTTCAAATACTCGTCTCCGACAAAACCAAAGTTTCACCGGCATTTGAGAAATAGACACAATCGGGGTGCGATTTCAGAAAATCTTGTTAAAAGTTGTTGACGTGGGGGATATCAGGTCGTTTGTCTTGAGGGTTCCTGTCAGAACCGGGAACGGTAGTGACCGGATTCTTCTAACACGGCGTCGGCATGCCGCTGGTCGAATAAGAAGGAAAGAGCCCCCTACTCTGTCGAGAATATCAAAATATAAGGCCTATTGAAAGAGAATTTATTTAAGATCGTTACTCCAATCCCACAAAATCAACATTCGTCAGGGGCCCCGAGAGATTTACGGTCCGTGGTGCAAAGCGATATAGCCTCGAAGAAATCCTTACAGTATAATCCTGTCCCTCCTGCATGCTTACATTGTCGAACGAGTAAAAGCCAAACGAGCTGGTCGTCGCCGTCTGCGGGACGCCGCTTGCGTCCGTGATCGAGACGGTAACATTTCTCAGGCCCGTGCCACTCGGAGTTGTAACACGGCCTGACACCGTGGCCGCCGGGACCACAAGGAACAGGTATGCGTTAATACCGCCGATCACGGGTGACGTTTCGGGGGCGAGTTCGTCGAGAGAAATCCCGACATCCCCGTCTCGCGGATCACCGGCAAACGGGTTGATCGAGGTTGCTTCCGAACCATCCGCCGCAAAGGAATAAATGATATGTACACCGTTTTGCAATGTTGTTGGTGTTGCAGTGGCGGTTAAGGTCGTGGCTGTGCTTCCGGTATTCGCGGCTTTTGTCCATGTTCCGTTGGCTGTGTCCATCTGAAAGTAAATATTTCGCGGCGGCGGCGCGGTTGGCGAATAGGTCGAGGTCGCCGTCAACGTGATTGTGGGAACGGAACTCGTCGTCGAATTTCCGGCCAGTGGCGTAGCGGCGGTATTGAGCGGAATCGCGTTGGTCGGTGCAGGCGTGATCACCGTCACATTTCCGCTACCTGTGCCGCCTGTACATGTCGCGCCGCAGTTAGCCAGATAGATCTTATTCGTAACTGGATTGACCGCGACGGCACAGGGAATTGTGCCAGCCGCAACGGTTGTCGTTGAGTTGTTCGTCCCTTCAATCACGGTTACGTTGCCGTTGAAATTAGCGACATAGATCTTATTCGTAACCGGATTGACCGCGACGGCTTGGGGACCTGAACCAGCCACGACGGTTGTCGTCGAATTATTTGTCCCGTCAATTACCGTTACGTTCGCGCTGTTGAAATTAGCGACAAAGATCTTATTCGTTACCGGATTGACCACGACGTCACTGGGAGTTGTGCCCGCCGCAACGGTGGTTGTTGAGTTGTTCGTTCCGTCAATTACCGTTACGTTCGCGCTGTCGCGATTAGCGACGTAGATTTTGTTCGTCACCAGATTGATCGCGAGGGCAGAGGGACCTGTGCCAGCCGCGACGGTTGTTGTCGAGTTATTAGTCCCGTCAATTACCGTCACGTTCGCGCCGCTATAATTAGC
>JAYVDQ010000041.1:0-10262 GCA_043749325.1 Chloracidobacterium sp.
CGCCGACCAGCCGGGACCGGCAAAACTGCTTACTCTGCCGCCCCAGCCTAATCCAACGCCGCTACCCGCGCGTTCTCCCCAGCCGTCGCCATCGCCCGCATCCGCTGCCGCTGCCACTGCTCCCCAGGGGCCGTATTCGATGTGTTACGCCGTGAGCGCGGGGCCAGACCCGCTTGGGCAATATTACCGGTACGAATTCTTACGTCCTTATTTTCCCGATTATCCGAGGCCCGCAATTTGGCCGGACGGATATTACGTTCCGACCAGCACGGGCGACGACGTGATACAAAAACATGCCTGTGTCGCCGAGCGGGACAAAATGCTCAAGGGCGAGCCTGCGCGCGAACAATGCGTCATTATCGATGGCGTAAACTTTCTCAACAATGCGGATATTGACGGTAAGTCGCTGCCGCCCAAAGGCGCGCCGAACATTATGATGGCGGCCGGCGGCACACAGCTAAAAAAAGTGTTAGGTGACGATGGCATTTATGCCTGGAATTTTCACGTCGACTGGGATTCGCCCGCGAATACCAAGGTGTCAGGCCCAGTTAAGATCGCGGTCGAGCCTTACCAATACCTGTGCGGCGGCCAGCTTACCAACTGCGTTCCGCAGCCTGGAGCCGAACGCCGCCTCGATGCACAGGGCGACAAGATCATGGCTCGGCTGGTCTATCGCCGCGTGAAGGGCCGCGAAATGGTTGTCGCGGTACATTCGGTCGCTACGGCGGCGGGCGGTGGCAGTGTGCGGTGGTATGAGTTTCGCATTGACAAGGACCGCACGCCAAAGCTTTTCCAGCAGGGAACATACGCACCTGATGGATTCTATCGCTGGATGGCGAGCCCGGCCATAGACCGTAACGGCAGCATCGGCATCGGCTATTCGTTTGGCGGCACGCCAAACTTTCCGGGCCAGAGATTTGCCGGCAGGCTCGCAAATGACGCTTTGGGAGAATTGACGCTGCACGAGACGATCCTGGTCGAGGGCGAGGCGTCGCAAAACGCCATCCGCTGGGAAGACTATACGCAGACCGCCGTTGACCCGAGCGACGATTGCACCATTTGGTACGTCGGCGACTATCTCAAGAAGGGCGCCACAAACTATTCGTCGCGCATCGGTGCTTTCCGGATGCCCGGCTGTCGCTGACGTTCCTAAGCTCCTCGTGGAATTATTAACTGATGTATTGTCATTCGTTCTCTTGTCGCCAACGGCGACGAACATTAAAGCCTATGGTGCAGGCGAGGCCGGAACCACAGGACGGCATCAACGGAGTAGGCGCTCTCTGAAGGGGAGCGACAATCGCCAATTGTTTGTCACCTACAGCGACCGAAAAAACGGGGCGTGCTAACCCAGGGTTCCATACGCTGTGCTCATTCCACCCTGGGCTTTAATGTTGGTCGCCGTTGGCGACTAAATCCACCTTCAACGGTGAGACACTACTAGTATTTAGCCAAGATGAAAAAGCATCTTTTGTATCTTTGTTTGTTGTCGGCACTTAACTTAGGTGTGGCCTGGCCGCAGCAAGCACCTCAGACGCCATCGCCGATGGGCGATAATGTGCGGCCGCATCCGCGAATACCGCAGACGGAAGAACCGGGGCGTCGTATCGAGTTAAAGTCACTGAAAGGCTCGCGGCTTTTCGCCGGGCCGAAGGTCAATACAAAAAAAGCTGTGCCGCTCATCGTCCATTTTCACGGAGTTGCGTGGCTGGTTGAGTCTCACATCGCCAAACATGCTGCAAACGCCGCTTTGATCACAGTGAATCTTGGCGCCGGCTCAAGCGCTTATGGCCGGCCGTTTGAGAAACCGGAGGTTTTTCAGGGCTTGATCGACGAGGCGAGCCAGGCATTGGGACTAAAACACGGATGGTCGTCGATCACGCTGTCCGGATTCTCCGCCGGATATGGAGCCGTGCGAGCTATTCTACGACAGGAGAAGAATTTTGCACTTGTGAATAACGTCCTGTTGCTGGACGGTATGCATGCGAGCTATTCGCCTGAGGGAAAGGTGCTGGCCGACGGCGGAAGCGTCAATTCGACGGACCTCGATTCATTTATTAAGTTTGCCCGCGAGGCGGTCGCGGGGCGAAAGACGTTTGTTTTTACGCACTCCGAGATATTTCCCGGTACATACGCCAGCACGACGGAATGCGGTGACTCTTTGCTTGCGGCTCTCAGTCTTAAGAGCAGGCCCGCGCTCAAACAGGGCCCGATCGGAATGCAGCAGCTAAGCGTCGCAGGGTCGGGGCGGCTTCACGTTTTCGGATACGCGGGAAACACCGCCCCAGACCATGTCGATCATTTGCAAGCGATGCCCGCCTGGCTCAAGTTGATCCGTTTCAAGTAGCGACCGGCCATTGTTTTATAGGATAAACAGCCCGCCGGTGCCTTCCGCATCTTCGTCTATTTCTTCGTTTGAAGCTCCGGGTTGCGGTGAGCGGCCCAGGACGATCGGGGCTCCGGCGTCTTCGAGCTGCTTTTCAAACTTTGGCAGTTCGCCCTCAACCAAAGCCTTTAACTTAGCCAGAACCGGTTTGAATTCCGAATTTACGATGTCGTACTGCTCGAGCTGAGTCTGCGTTGGTTTGGTCGTCGAGAGGCGGATACCACCGGCGACATTCTGTATTCGTTGAACGATACTCGGCGGTGGGATATCGGTGTTTTCGCGTCCACCGCGCAGCTTATTGATCAGCTCGTCGATCTCGTTGTCAAAAGCCTCAGCCTGGTCGATCAGCTTTTTATTCTCAACCGGAGCGTCTTCGGCAGACCGTTTTAGCAAGCCGATCCTCGCCTTCGCCTCTGCGGCAGACGCGCTGGCAGCGGTGACAGCCCGCTGGAGGGCCGAAACCTTTTGCTGAAATGCAGATAGCGTGGCTATCTCGGAGGCTGTCATCTTCTCGCGGCCTTCGACAGTTACGCTAAACGTCTGCGTTCCTGGCATTGCGGTGACAACACCGCCAACTCGCATAGCCATAGCCACGGTATATTTGCCGGGCATGACGAGCGGGCCTTGCGGGCCGCCGCCAAAACCTCCGCCGCCTTCACCGCCGCCGCCGCCGCCGCCGCCGCCAAATCCGCCACCTCCACCCGGCCCGCCGCCAGCGGGTGCCGCTGCAACTGATGGCGGCGTATAACGCATGTCCCAGACGACGCGCTGAATGCCCTGGCCGGCAGCAGCCCTGAGACGGCGAACGATTTTGCCTTCGGCGTCCGTAATCGTGAAGATCGTTGCCGGAGCTTCTTCCTCGTTTTCAGCACGTAATTCCGCGATCGACGGGTAATGAATCGGTGTTTTGTTACGCTCGGCGGCACGTTCGGCCTCCTGGCGTTTTTGCTTGAGCGTTTTCGGGGCTTCTTTTACGAAATACGTGATAGTCGCACCGTATGCCGGGTTGGGGGCGGTAAAAAACGTTCCACCCTGTGAGCTGGCGAACGACGTATTCGAACGTATATACATCAATGCGTCTTTTACGGGAAACAAGTTCGACGGTTTGTTGAGAGTTTCCGGTGTCGCTGCCCGGAGCGGTGCATAGTCGTCCAGAATGTAGATGCCGCGGCCAAAGGTCGCGATCACAATATCATTTTCCAGCTTTTGGATCGCGATATCGCGAATCGCAATTGTCGGCAGCCCGCCTTTTAGCTGGGTCCATTTAGCCCCGCCGTCTATGGAAAAGTAAAAGCCGAATTCGGTGCCGCAAAACAGCAGGTTCGGATTTACCGGATCTTCGGCAAAAGCGTAAGTCGAACCGCGTTCGGGCAGATTGCCGTTGATCGATGTCCACGTCTTGCCGGTGTCAGTGCTCTTCATCAGATACGGTTTGAAATCGCCGTTTTGGTGGTTGTTATAGACAGCAAAGACCGTTCTGGCGTCGTGCGAGGACGCGATCACGCGGTGCATGTAGCTATTCTCGGGAACGCCCGGCACCTTATCGACCCTTCGCCACGAACCGCCGTCGTTCTCAGTAATGTTGATCAGGCCGTCGTCAGTTCCGACATAGATCAGGCCCTGTTTTTTTGGCGATTCGGAGATCGACGAGGCGTTGCCGTAGAGAGCGGTCGAAGCATTCTTTTCGACGGCGTCCGGTCCCCAGATCTTACCCATAACGGGCAGGGCATTGCGGTCGAGGCCGCGGGAAAGATCACCGCTGATCACTTTCCAATCGTCGCCGCGGTTGTCGGATTTGTAGAGCTTATGGCCGGCGAAATACAGCCGGCTGTTATTATGCGGGCTGATCTGGATCGGCGAATCCCAGTTGTAACGCTGCGATTCGATGTCCTTGCCCTCGATAGGTACGATACTCGCCCGTTCGCCCGTTTTTTTGTCAAAGCGGGCGAGGCCGCCGTTCTGGCTTTCGGCATATACAATATTCGAGTCGACTGGATCAACCTGTGAGCGGAAACCGTCGCCGCCGTTGGTCGCGTACCAGTCGGAATTCATAATGCCCGATGCGTTGCGCGTACGAGCCGGGCCGCCGAGAGAGTTGTTGTCCTGAGTACCGCCATAGACATGGTAGAAAGGCACGTTGTTGTCGGCGACGATGTCATAAAACTGAGCGATCGGCAGGTTGGATTTGAAATTCCAATTGACTCCACGGTCATAGCTGTCGTAAACGCCTCCATCGCACCCGACTAGCAGATAATCGGTATTATTTGGGTCTATCCAGATCGCGTGGTTATCGACGTGTTTCTGACGTTCGCCGACAGCTCGCTGAGTTCGGCCGCCATCGTCCGACACCTGCATTTGGACGTTTGGTATATAGACGCGGTCGACGTTTTTCGGGTCGGCAATGATCTGTCCGTAATACATGCCCTGTGCAATGGTCGGACTCATACGTTCCCAGGTCGCGCCGCGGTCGTTCGTGCGAAAGATTCCGCTCGTTGTGCCTGCGGCCTCGACCGTCGCGTACACAACATTCGTACTCGCCGGCGAGATCGCAAGCCCTATGCGGCCGACATCTCCAGCAGGCAGCCCGCCGCGAAGCCGGGTCCATGTGTTGCCGCCATCGGTCGATTTGTAGATCGCGCTTTCGGGGCCGCCGTTGACGAGCGTAAAGAAATGACGGCGACGCTGCCATGTCGCGGCGTACATCGTGTCGGGATTTGACGGGTCGATGACGACATCCGTCGCACCGGTGTTTTCGGTGCCCGGAATTACGGCTTTCCAGGTCTTGCCGCCGTCGGTCGTCTTGTAAAGTCCGCGTTCACCGCCACCCGACCAGAGCGGGCCCTGAGCGGCGACGAAAACGATATCGCTGTTCCGCGGGTCAATGGCGATCTTGCCGATATGTTCAGAAGTTTTCAGTCCGACATTTCGCCATGTCCGGCCGCCATCATCCGAGCGATAAACGCCGTCGCCGTAGCCTACGCTGCGTTGGCTGTTGTTCTCGCCCGTACCGACCCAAATTGTCGAAGTGTTTTTTGGGTCCATTGCTATCGCACCGATCGAGTACGAGCCTTCGTTGTCAAAAATAGGCGTCCATGTCGTGCCGTTATTCACCGTCTTCCAAACTCCCCCGGACGCGACAGCGACGTAATACTTCGAGCGATCAGTCGGGTCGACCGCAAACGCGGCTACACGGCCTGACGTGACTGCGGGGCCGATAGTACGAAAACGTAGGCCGCCAAACGGCCCCCCTCCGCCGGGCCGTCCGCCCTGGGCACCACCGCCGGTCTGGGGTTCGTTAACTGGGGACGACGTAGGCGATGCAGCCGGTGTCGGAATGGGCGTAGGTGCGGGTGGTATGACCGGGTCCACAGGCGTTGGCGTTGGATCCGGTCTCCCCGGACGCCCTGGTCGCTGGGCATAAGACAAAGATGTGACTAGTAACAGTATGCAAACTAAGGCAAACGACAGACGCAATTTATGCACGGCAGAAACTCCTTTGAGATGGATTATTTGTAGAACAGATTGAAAGAATTATGTCCTTATTGCACATCATTTATCAAGCTGAAGTACGGGATTGAATAGTTTTTTAACAACGGCGATGGAATTATTTGGAAATCGCCTATCCGAATGAATGGTGACCGAGGCGAAATTCCAAAACTATGAAACCTATGTTAACGTGTATTTCTTCCGGAATAATTTGAGGACAGGGCTGGCCACAACACAGAAAATACTTATGAACAAATCGCATATTATTCGACACGTCCGTACCCCGATCGGTCTTTGCTTGATGGTGACGATTGTCTTTGCGGCTGTGTCCGCTCAACCGGCAAGCACATTACGCGGCATCACGGCCGAGGATTATTATTCATTTGAATTCATCAGTGATCCGAATCTCTCACCTGATGGAAAGCTGGTCGCGTACGTTTTGACAAAGGTTGATCGTGCCCAGAACAAGCGAAACTCGGCGATCTGGATGGTCGCTACAGATGGCAGCGGAATGCCATGGCAGTTTACGACCGCGCCGCAGAATTCGACCTCGCCACGCTGGAGTCCTGACGGAAAGTCGCTGGCGTTTCTCTCGTCGCGGCCGGCTGAGGCAGCTCAAACAACCGCTTCGACGGCGGGTTCAACTCCAGCGGGCGCGGCCGAGCCGCCCCGGGCGCAAGTTTATTTGCTTTCAATGAGTGGCGGTGAAGCAAGGCGGATCACGAACCTGAAAATGGGAGTCACCGTCTTTCGCTGGTCGCCGGACGGAACGCGAGTGGTAGCAGTCAGCCGTGTTGGGCCAGGCGATGCAAAAGCTGAGAACAAAGACCGGAGCGACGTGCGGCATTATAAAAATACTACCTACAAATTCAATGATACCGGGTGGTTTGATGACCGGAGGACACATCTTTGGGTAGTCGAAATGGCCTCGGGCAACGTGAAACAGATCACCGAGGGCGACGACTGGAACGACAGCGATCCGCAATGGTCACCCGACGGCACACGCATAGCCTTTGTATCAAATCGCACAGGCAAGGAGCTTGACGAGGACCGAAATTCCGACGTTTGGGTAATCAGCGCGTCGGGCGGCAGCCTCACAAAGATATCCGATCACGCCGAATCGGACAATCAGCCCCGTTGGTCGCCTGACGGAAAATGGATCGCATTTACCGGCGAGCTTCACGACCGCGATCATCCGAAGATCTGGCTCGCCCCATCCAGCGGCGGCTCGCCGTCTGTACTCACCGCCAACGGGCTTGACCTTATTCCCGGTGCCCTTAGATGGTCGGATGATGGCAAATTGCTCTATTTCGAAACCGGCGTGAAAGGTGAAAACCATTTGTTCCGCGTGGATGTTGCCGCCAAATCAGTGTCGCCGGTGAGTTCGGGACCGCGTGCTGTGCGTAGCGTCGATTTCAATTTCGCGGGCGGCAAGATGGCCTATCTCGCTAACGATTTCAAACATCTCGACGATCTGTACGTCGCCGATCTAAACGGTAAGAATGAACGCAAGCTGACAAATCTAAACGAAACGCTGTGGAAGCAAATACAGTTTGCGGACGTGGAACGCTTCACCTACAAGAGCGCCGACGACTGGGATGTTGACGGCTTTCTCGTCAAACCGATAGGTTGGCAAGCAGGTAAAAAATATCCGCTGATCCTCAGCATTCACGGCGGTCCGGCCGGACAGTACGGTGTCGATTGGTACCACGAGTTTCAGGTTTATGCCGCTAAGGGTTACGCCGTGCTTTTCACGAACCCGCGTGGCTCCACGGGTTACGGCCAAAAATTTGAACGCGGCATCTTTAATGAATGGGGCGGCAAAGACTACCTCGATATCATGAACGGACTCGATGCCGGGCTGAAAAAATATCCGTGGATCGATCAGGATCGCATGGGCGTGACCGGCGGGAGCTACGGCGGTTACATGACCAACTGGATCGTTGGCCACACGGACCGGTTCAAAGCCGCCGTCACCCTGCGCAGCCTTTCCAATTTCATCTCGGACGATGGCACTCGCGACGGCGCTTATGGGCACACTCCGGATTTCGGCGGCGACATTTTTCAAAAGATGGATCTGTATTGGGACCGATCACCATTAAAGTATGCAAAGAATGTAAAGACGCCGACGCTGATACTACATTCGGACAACGACTTTCGAGTGCCGATCGAACAGGGCGAGCAATGGTTTCGCGCGCTCAAACATTTCGGCGTGACCACCGAGATCGTTTTCTTTCCGCGCGAGAACCACAACCTGACCCGCACCGGCGAGCCAAAGCATTTGGTCGAAAGCCTGAATTGGCAGCTTTACTGGTTCGATCGATTCCTGAATGGAAACACCGCAGCCGTTGCTCCGGACGCGAAGTAACCGCTTTGGTTATCCAAATAGCCTCGGCACACGACGCTGTAAGTTCTTCGGCAGCAATATTTCCATCGCGTCGTCGATTGTGACGATCCCGGCGATGTCGCAAAAAATAAAAAGCACGGGCCATGAACCCGTGCTTTATTGGCCTTGACCGGTGAGGTCAAATCTCCGGATCATTTGGCCGAGGCGAGTACGAATGATTCGATCGTCTTCGTCGCAGCCTTGGCGGACGCCGATTCGGCCTTTGATCGCGAGAATCTCGCTCCCAGATAAGGGGTGATCATCTCGGCCAAATAGACGCGATCTCCGTATCGATTGAATACGAGTGTTGATCTCGCGGTTCGCCCGCTGGTATCCGCCGGAATACTTAGCACGATCTTTGTTTTTCCGTCATTTGAATTGCGGATCGTCAGGCTCTGCTGGTCAGAGGACGGATTCGTGACGCTGATTACATAGTCGCCCGCATTCGCGGGCTAGATTGGTTGTCCCTGAGTTTACCCCACGCTCACGCGTGGGGCTTTATGCTTTCGTCCGCTTCGCGGACTAAGACTCGAAGATAGGTCTTTTGACACAGGCTTTAAAGCTGGAGGCAATTGAAAAGAGGCCGTCATTTCGGACAGCCTCTTTGGTTTAGGTTATAGATCGGAGGTTATTCCAATCCGGTAAAGTTGACATCCGTGAGGTTGTCGCCAACCTCGATGTTGCGTGATGCAAACCGGTATTGCCGTGAGGCAACGGCCATCGTGTACGTCGCGGCTGCTACGTCATCGAACGTGTAGTAGCCGAACGAACTGGTCGTTACTGTTCTGGCAAAGCCATCCCGATCGACGATCGTCACCGTCGCGTTCCTGATGCCGCGGCCGTCAGATGAGGTTACTCTGCCCGAGACCATCAGCCCACGCGAAGCGGTGACCGAAACGTCGCCGCCTTCGTAGTTGGCCGAGATGACCATGCCGTTCACATCCGATGTGACACCGCTGATGACCGAGTCATCGAAGGTGACCCTTGATGTGCCCATTGCGGCACCGTCCAGGATGTGGAACTTCACTCTGGCGATACGCGTTTCTCCCGCCGGTATTGCCGTCACCAAAGCATTGGCACTGTTGAAGTTCTCAACTATGCCGATGTTGCCGTTAGCAGCATCCGCGGCGTTGACGTTGAGCGTTGTTCCAGCCGGGGCACCTGTTCCGAGGGTGATGTCAGGATTGGCATTGACTCCGCTGACATCGCTGATCGCGAGTACCGTTGGATCAAAGTGCAACCCGTATTGGGTTCCGGCTTCGTTACCCTGGGCCGCCATCTCGATCTCGACCGTGATGTCGGAACCGGGGCGTCCCGATCTCGATACCACGCGAACGACACGGGCCGCCGATGCCGCTTCCGGCTCGGTGGCCGTGCCATTGCTGTCTTCTTCGCCATCCGGTGCAGGTGGCGGTGTGCAGCCCAGATTGGTGATAGTGGCAGGACCACCCGCAGGTGTCGGCTGCCAGCCCGCAGTGTTCGGATCGAAGTCGGTAGATGCGTCATGACGGGCATAGGCGTCGATCGCCGTTCCGTCAATGCTACCCAAAAGCCCGTCGCCAAGCGTTATCCTCGGACCGGCATCCAGACGCGGCTGTTCATTTACAGACGGACAGTCGGCCCCGCTCAGAAACTTCTGATACTGGATCTGGTCGGCAACGTTGACATCGCCGTCACCCGTTCCGGGAACCCCGAGAGCCGTGCGGTTAATGTCACCCTCATACGGAATGGGCGTCGGCGTCGGAACGGGCGTCGGTGTTGGAACCGGAGTCGGAGTCGGAGTAGGCGTTGGAGTCGGAGTTGGAGTCGGAGTCGGTGTCGGCGGCGTAAGTGTGTTGCGCCTCGTTACATAAATATCAGCACCGCCGAAACCCCCGGGACGGTTTGACTGAAAGTAAAGATCGAGCCCGTCAAACGAGAGCGACGGGCGACCTTCGTTTGACACGCTGTTGACGGTTGCGCCTAAGTTTACCGGCGTTGACCATGCAGAAGAAGTGGTTTCGCGTG
>JAYVDQ010000042.1:0-2436 GCA_043749325.1 Chloracidobacterium sp.
CGCCGAATGCGGTGTTTCACGACGGCGTGCCGGTAACATCCGAAGATGTCTTAACGGAGGTTTTCGATCCGGATTCAAGATCACGCGGACGGCCTGCTCAGTTTCGATAAATTGGCTCCAGGAAAGAGATTTTACCGTAACGCTCATATACTCAAGGCCGTAGGCTTTCCACAAGAGGCAATTCTCCTCCGCCCAAGAGATAAAACACGTAAAGATGTAATCCCTATCTACGAAAGCGCCGTGCAGATATGGCGTGAGCTTAAGCTCCCGGCGGACGACGCAAATACCTTACGCTCCATCGGGTTCGCGTATCAAAGAATGCAGCAGTTTGATAGGGCAAAAGAGTATTTTGCTAAGGCACTGGAGATTTGGGAGCGAATCGGCGATAAGCGTTCGGCGGCTTTTACACATGTCATCTATGGTGTGTATAGCCGAAGATAGAACGATTTCAAGGCCGCTCTCGAACACGACATGCGTGCCCGCCAGCTTTGGATAAAGGCTGGCGATAAGCCTGAACAGACCAACAATCTCTTGCAAATCCGTAATGATCATCTGAGTTTGGGAAACAACACTCGGGCTCTTAAGTTTTTCCAGATGGCCCTTGATCTCGTCCGACGCATAGGTCGCAAATCCATTGCGGCGATAGTCCTGAGTGAGTATGGAGCTGCCCACGCCAAGCAGGGAAAAAAGGCAGAGGCACTGACCATGTACCGCCGGTCATTTGAGTTATGGAAAAGTTTAAAACAGGACGATATTGCGGCCGGCGTCCAGGAAAAGATCGCTAAGCTGTCGGCGAAGTAACGGACATAAGTTCGTCGATAAGAGATAGGACCTCATTAACCGCCAGCGGCACGGCACGTTCGACCGGCGGCCGCAATCCTTCGACGGCATCCTCAACGTATTCCGGTTGGCATCCCACCAGAAATACCTTTGGCGGACAAACATTGAGAGCGGTGGCGAGCAGCAGCACTTTCGACGGGTCCGCATAGTGCATATCCACCATCGACTGATGCAACCCTACAAGGTCGTCGGGTTGATCCAACTTCGGTTCGACAACAAATAATGTTCCCGGCTCGGCCCCTTTGTCTATCGCATCCACAAGAATTAGGGCGTCAAACCCGCCCATCAATTCCTGAACTAGCCCGATTCCACCAATCCCGGCCTCGTAAATTTCAACGCCTTTCTTAGGTTCGCAGTCTGCTGCCAGCCTCTCAACGACCCGGATACCAAATCCATCATCTCCCCGCAAAACATTTCCCATCCCTGCGACAAGAATTTTCATATTGCTTTGTTTAACATATCGGACCAAAATTGACTCGCGATTGGGTATTGGTAAAACGCATGCGTGTGAGATGCCCTTTATTCCAAGCAACGCTGATTGTAAGACGATATTAACCAATTAGAAAGCTGGCGCTCCCTTTTTCAATCGTTAAGGAGACAATTTGGAGCCGAGAATTTCGTTTATCACACGCTCGATTTTTCCGATCTCAAGAATCTCTTTTCCATGAGCTGGCACCCAGGACGTGGTTGGTCATAAATATGGTCATGACTTAAAGGTTTTCAAAACCTATCAGAACTGGGCATAAATCAGCACAAAATCTAAGACTACAGCCCTGCAACCAACAAAGAAAAAGGCAACGCTTCCGACATTCATCGAAAGCGCCGTTGTTGGTCTCTTTTTCGAGAGGAACTTGGAACACTAATGCACCGGAAAGCACATAAACGAGAGATTCTCTGTCGATGGTTGCAGGATGGTGGCAGTTTTGAAAACAAGTAAGCACGATAAACCGTTGCTTTACTGTGTTATAGAGATACAGCCCTCTCGCGAGCTGGGCGAAACCGAAGAAAAAGGACTCCCGAAATTCATCGAAAGCCCCATTTTTATTGGTCGGGACGACTGGATTCGAACCAGCGACCTCTCGCACCCCAAGCGAACGCGCTACCAGACTGCGCTACGTCCCGAAATACCGAATTTTAAGAGTAATTTTACGACGGAAGATTGTCAAACCCGATTATTTTTGCGGCTTGTCACTATGGCTGTGATTGGTTCGGCTTTAGCATTTCCCGCAGCTCCAGCAGGTGTGTAGCAAGCGTATTCAAAGCGTCACGCTGGTCGCCGTTAAATTCCGGGTGAGCCGAGGCCCTGTGACGCGGTTCATCTGTCCGGGGCGGGGCTTCGATATAATTATCAAACAATGTAGGAGCCTCGCCCGGATTCCATGTTTCCGAACTGGCTACTGGTTCCGAAACCGCCGGTTTGGGGCGATTTCCATCTCGTGCCTCGCTTTGCAGCTTTTTGCGGGCCCCCGCTATGGTAAACATCTCATTATACAAAAGCCGCTTTACCCGCAAAGCAATCTCGACATCGCGGCGGCGATAGCTGCGCTGGCCCGATTTGTTCTTTTGCGGCGAGAGCATCGGAAATTCGGTCTCCCA
>JAYVDQ010000043.1:0-3535 GCA_043749325.1 Chloracidobacterium sp.
GATGGCGAATTCAGGGCGGGGGAGCAGTTCCTGCATATGATGCGAGCAACGACGCTCGCCGAATGGAAAGACGCGATGCGGATGCGTGCGAGGGTGACTTCGAATTTTACTTATGCGGACAGGGCGGGCAACATCTTTTTCGTGTGGAACGCATCGCTTCCGCTGCTGCCTCACCCGCCGGGCGAGGACACCACGGCGGTCGCCGCACACGGAACACAGGATGTGTGGACAAGCTATGTACCGTTTGACTCGCTGCCACAGGTGCTTAACCCGCCGGGCGGATATGTACATAACGAAAACAATTCGCCGCATTTTACGAACGTCCGGACGCCTATCGCCACGACCAATGCGTACCCGAATTTTGAAAAGCCCGGACTCTCGCTTCGCAGTCAACTCGCCGTCGAGCTTGTCGGTGGCGACAACAAGCTCAGTCTCGAAGACGTCGTGAAGCTAAAACACAGCTACCGTATGCTGCTCTCCGACCGCGTCAAGCCCAATCTCATCGCCGCCGTCAAGGCGTCAAATCCGACTGGCGATGTCGCGTCGGCAATTGCTTTGCTGGAGCGTTGGAACAATACGGCTGCTCCCGACAGCAAAGGTGCGGCGCTTTTTGAGGTATGGTGGACTCACTATTCGGGTATTCGGCCTCCCGATAGGACCGTATTACCGGATGAAAAACGTTTTGACAAAGTGTGGAGCGCGTCCGACCCGCTGAAAACGCCAAGCGGCCTGGCCGACAAACAGCGAGCCGTCGAGTCGTTTGCCTGGGCGGTAGCCGAGACCGCCCGCCGATATGGCAGCTGGGATGTGGCATGGGGCGATATACACCGCGTACGCCGCGGTAAAGTGGATGTGCCGGTCGGCGGCTGCGGCAATGATCTGGGATGCTTTCGCATCCTCACCTTTGCACGAGATGCGGACGGAAAGCTCTCCGCAAACTCAGGTGACGGCTGGATCCTGGCCGTCGAATTTGCTGACACGCCCCGTGCCTACTCCGTACTGGCGTACGGTGAAAGCCGGCGTCCCGAATCGCCGTGGTTTGCCGACCAGGCCGATATGTTCGCAAAGGGAGAGCTTAAGAAGGTTGCGTTTACGGATGCCGATGTAAACGCTCAGGCGGTGGTGCGATATCGGCCTGGAGAAAGTAAATAACTTTGCCAGTAGTCAGTTGACGCATTTCAGGCCCAGGTGTTTTTCAAACGGCAGAAAATCGCGGTCGTTATGAAGCAGTTCGTAACCGCTCAAAATACACCGCGTGGCAATTAACGTGTCAATAGTTTTTCTGACGGTAAAACCGAGCGAACGTAATTTGATAAAATTCCGGGCCGCCATGGTGGCGACCGTCCGACCACCCACCACGACCGGTTCAAATCCGCTTAACACTTTGAATGCCGCATCGAATTCTTTCTTTTGACTATACCCTTGCAGCACTTCCGTTAGAACCAGATCGCCGACACCGATACGCTCGATACTTAGAATACTGTGAAGTTTAAGCGTATGAGGCTCGTCGACTTGACCGAAGTAGTCGATCCAGACGCTCGAATCTACGAGGATCATCTATCGAGCCTCATCGCTTCGAGGTCACCTTCCCAATGCAGCTTTCCTCTTAGTTTCTTGGCTTCTTCCTGGCGCTTGAGCCGCAGGAGTGTCTCCAACCCAAGCTCAACAGCCTCACGCTTTGTTTTCAGGCCTGTGGCTTTCAATGTGTCCTTCATCAGCCGATCGTCGATCTCAATATTCGTTCGCATAATGTGTACAAACCTCGCTTTCTATACACATCATACTTTCCCGCTTTTTTTCTGTCAATAATTAGGCAAACAAAAAAGGACGCGTCCGAAAACGCGTCCATCAGGTTTATTTTGTTTGAACGTTACTGAATAACCGGCGGCTGGGCACCCGGCGGGATGACCCAAATCTCGTAGGTCGTTCTCGCACGATTGCTGCCCTTGACGATCGAGATGCGCCGCGGATCCACGCCGCGTGTCTTGACCAAATAATCGAGCGTTCGTTTGGACAGACGGTCATAGCTGTTCCGCGTCATGCTTATCTTGTCCGTTCCGGGATAGATGATGACATACATCTGTGCGTCCGGCGTATTCTGCACCTGGATCACGCAGTTGTCAAAGTGACCCTTGTCAAAATCGGGCGTTTTCGCTTCAAATTCGTCGCATCGGAAACCTTTTGGTGGTTCGGGTGTCGGCAGCCTGGTAACTTCGGTCGGGACATCGATCACCTGCTTGCACTTGTTGTCATAAACATCGTCATTGACGTCAAGCTCGGCATTGATGGTCTGTCCGGCCATACCGGCCGAATCCACCGTGATGGACGGTGTTCCGAGACCGCTCGTGATGCGGCCCGGACTGACCCGCCACGCGTAACGGATCGGGATCGGAGCGGTTCCGGAGTTGATCGCGGCAAAGGTAATAAGATCGCCTTCCTGTATCCTGCCCGGCCCCTCGAGATGAAAATTGTAAGGACATGGCCGCGACATCGTTTGCTCGATGAGCTTAAGGCAGATGCAGTGTTTGAGATTACGCTTGATCTCGACCTCTCTTGAGAACGCGGTGCCGTTGGGGCCTGCTACTTCGACAGTATGAATGCCCGGCGTCAGGTAAAACACGGCGGGGTCATTGACGCCGCTCATGCCGGTATACTGACCGTCGATCTTGACGGCATAAGGGGCCGGCGTCGTTCGGACGGTCAGTGTTCCGGTGTCCCTTGGCTGCTTTTTTCCATCGCCGCTGCTCGCAAACGCGGTCGAAATTCCCAACGTCAGCACAAGCCCTATCACAAATAGAAAGTTGTATCTTATTACTCGCATTTTCATGTCCTCTTCACTTTTGGCGAAACTTTTCCGCTCAGATCCTTCGTGTGACAATTACGATGGCAGCGTCGCGGGCTGTTGACCGGCGACGCCTATGGGCCATCATAACTCTATTCTTCCTCTTTTTCATCCCCGCTCTCGTCCTTCTTGCCAAATTTTCGGCGGGCGGCGAGCCCGATTGATGCCAGGCCTGTTCCAAATAGCAGGATCGTAACCGGTTCGGGTACGGGCTGCGGCGGAGTCGGCGTTGGCGTGATCGGCGGAGGCGTCGCGGTAGGCGTCGGCGTGATCGGCGGCGTCGGTGTCGGCGTCATTCCCGGAGGCGTAGGCGTCGTTGTCGGCGTTGGCGTAAACGGTGTCGGTGTCGGCGTTTTGTCCTTGTGGCGGATAAGGATAAATGCGATCGGGATCGCCGCCAGACCGAGCAACGCCCATTTCGGGAATCCGCGATGGACCGGTTCGACGCAGTCGCAGGTATCGTCCTCAACGATCTCGCTCCTGGTCTCGGTGATCACTCGGTTGTCCTGACGCGTCTGGCCATCCGATTTCTTTTTGTCATCGTCGTCCGCCGTGAATACTGAACCGTAGTCACCAGCCACGCGAATACGCGAGAACATTCCTGTCTCAGCCTTGCCCGGCTTGGCGTTCACGATCTGAACGACCTGGTTGAAAAGCACCGGGCCCGCATTGATATTTGTAAAGCCCGCCAAA
>JAYVDQ010000044.1:0-3273 GCA_043749325.1 Chloracidobacterium sp.
CCTAACGACGCTTTCGCTGAAATTCGGACCGGCCTCGGGAACACTGAACTGATCACAACCAACTTTATCCCCAGTCCGGGCGGCAGTTCCGTGACTTTCAGAAACCTGTTCAACCTCGCCGGTACCATTCAGGGCGAAGTTCTGGAGATCAGTATTAACGGCGGAGCGTATCAGGACATCCTTGCGGCCGGCGGCAGCTTTACGGCTGGAGGGTACAATGGGACGATACTCGTCCCTGGCAGCCCGATCACGGGCCGCCAGGCATTTACCGGTCTTTCGGGCGGCACGCAGGCGGCGCCGACGTATATCACGACAACCGCCAACCTCCCGGCGGCGGCAAATGGCCAGCTCGTCCGTCTGAAATTCCGCGTCGCAAATGACGGGTCGCCCCCGCCTGCGGGTGCCGCGGGTGTCCGCATTGACACCATTACCGGCATATCATGTACTGCAACCGCGGCCGCTGTTGTAGTATCCGGACGCGTTCTCGCCCCCGATGGTCGCGGTCTGCGTAACGCACGCGTCACGATCACCGATCAAAACGGCGTCGAACATACGGCCACGACCAGTACATTCGGTTATTACCAGTTTGACGATATTGAGGTCGGCCGGACCTATATCATCGGCGTCACATCGCGAACCTATCGCTATACATCGCGGGTGATTCAGGTATTTGACAGCCTTACGGATGTGGACTTTGTCGGGTTGTAATAGCCTCCGATCTATCACCTAAGCCTAAAGGCGGTCTTCGGGCCGCCTTTTTTGATTCAGATGCGGTAACAAAAAACCTCTGGAAATGGATGTAAAAAGTAGGTTATCCTATTAAGTGACTCACCTCCCCGAGAGTTCCGCCTTCCTATGAACGATTCCGAGATAGTCCGACGCGACCTTAAGCCCGCTCTGGTATTTTTGAGCGGCGAGCTGATCGCTGTTCCTATCCCGCTTGATCGCGAAGAGGTAATAATGGGCCGCGCGCTCGAGGCCGACGTACGTGTCAATGACACACAGGTCTCGCGCCAGCACGCCAAGATCACGGCTGTCGCAAACACCGCAAAAAATACCACCGAGTACATCCTCACGGACCTCGATTCGCGAAACGGCACCTTCCTCAATGGCCGCCGCGTCAGGCGTGAAACGCTCGAAAACGGCGACAAGATCTCGATCGGCGAAACCATTCTACGCTTTGATCTATTGGATGAGATCGACCGTGAATACCAGCGTCAGATCCATCGCCTGATCTCGCACGACGACCTGACCGGATTGCTCTCGAGCCGTTCATTTTTCTCCGAACTAAGGCGCGAGGCCGGCCGCGCAACGGCTGAAAACCGGCCGTTTTGCGTACTGATGATGGATGGTGATCAATTCAAACTCGTCAACGACAAGTACGGCCATCTGACCGGCAGCAAGACCATCGAGGAGATCGGATTTTCGATAATGACCAATCTTCGCAGCGGCGATGCAGCCGCAAGGTTTGGCGGGGATGAATTTGCCGCTTTCCTGCTCGACGCCGAGCTTCCGCAGGCGCTGGTCGCGGCCGAGCGTATGCGGGCAAGTATCGAAAGCTATCTGTTCAGCGTGGTTCGTCAGGGCAAGACCAAGGAAACTCACCATATTACGGTAAGTATCGGGGTCGCGTCGTTTCCTACTGACTCAAGCGATCCGATCGAGTTGGTCGAAATGGCCGATTCCGCCCTGTATCGAGCCAAACGCGAGGGCCGCAACCGAGTAGCCGCTTACCGCGATATTTCTACCGACGAACTGGCCGGAGATCTACCTCCTCGGCATGAGTGAATTGTAAGTTTTTACCCTTCGCAAGCTATAATTACTCCGCAGCATCGATCTATCATCCTCGAAAACTATGGACCCTTCGAACGGATCTCAGTATTTCTCTGCCATCGCCCTGTGGCTGTGGCTTTTCCCCGCTACGTATGTGATTCACATCGCAGAGGAGTATTGGGGCGGTGAAGGCTATGTCGCCTACTTGTACCGGCTCAGAGGCGTCCACATGTCGGGGAAGCGCTTCCTCGTCCTCCAGTCATTCGGATTTATCTGGATGACGGGGCTGGTGATACTAAGTCAGCTATTTAATTTTAGGGAATTTGTGCTCGCTTTACTCGGCACGATCACGCTCCTGAATGGCATCACGCATACCATTACAGCGATCAGCCATCGCGGTTACGGCCCGGGTCTCGTTTCATGCGTGCTGACCTGGATCCCGCTTGGAGCCGTAACTCTGATCCTTGTATCCGACAAAATGACGACTCTTCCTTACATCCTTGCGGTGGCGTGTGGAGTCGGGATAATCGCTTTCATAGCAATATTTACAATGCGGGGAGGCCGTTAGCCGTCATTCGGCAAAATGAAAAAGGGTACGGACCAACCGGTACGCACCCTTTTTCATTCTGCTCTTCACCTCAACGTTTAGAAGCTGTTAGCTCCCTTAAATCCCTTCATCGCCTGTTTCAGACCCCATGTAACGACACGCCGCGTATTGTAGCAATACCCGAGGATGTAGTTGCATGTCGAAAGACAATGCTTGGTGCATTCGGTCTTCATTTCATTGAGTTGGTTGCGGTCAAACTTGTGCGCTCCGACCACGCCCCAATCATGCGTCGCCGAGTACATCGGGAAGCACGGAGCCAGCGTACCGTCCGTACGGATGATCAGTGAATGCTCGCCCGCCTCACAGCGCCAGTCGGGCACCTCTCCGCGTATCAGCAGCTTCATGTCTTCCATGTGCTGTACCGGGTTGGCCATCTGGTAACCGTGATTGAGACGCAGGTCTTGCAGATAGTCGAGCAGAGCATCAACCTTGGGCCAATCTTCTTTGGTCAGGTAGGTCTCGTTCTCATTCAAATGCTTGAAATGGTCCTGCTCGGTCATCGGCGTTTCGTTGACGTGATAATCCGTCGCGATGCCGTTGTCACGAGCAATCTGGGTTAATTCCTTAACATCGTCCATGTTGTTATGGCAGATATTAATGTTGAACATCACCGAATAGCCATAGAAACGCTGGCGTTTGATCAGATATTCAAACTGAGATTTGATCGGCTCGAACGCCTTGGGCAGCGATTTTCGGTGCTGAACGGAATCCACCGCCAGGTTAAACGTCGCGATTCCGGCGTCGCCCAGCTGGTCGATGATCTCAGGCGTCATCAATCTGCCGTTTGTTGGCAAATAAACGAAAATGTCCTTTTTAGCGCTGTAATCAACGATCTTATGGATAAACTTTGGCCGCAGCAGCGGTTCGCCGCCCATGAGAGCTAATACACGCGA
>JAYVDQ010000045.1:0-2088 GCA_043749325.1 Chloracidobacterium sp.
CGGCCGCGTGATCTCAAGGCTTTGAAAAAACACAAACGCGAGCATGGTACCAAGGGCCGCACCATTCGAAACGCCCAATAGATATGGCTCCGCGAGCGGATTCCGCAGTAGCGACTGCAATCCCGCACCAGCGACCGCCAAACTCGCCCCAACGCACGCCCCCAGCAAGATCCGCGGCAGCCGAATGTCATAAAGTATCGACCGCTGCTGCTCATTCAGATCAAAAAACTGCAGTCGCTCAGCACCAAGCATCGCCGCGCCAGCTAACACGATAAGAAGCAATGCGATCAGCCCGCCCCCCATAAGCAGCGCACGATCTCTCGAATTTTGAAATTTCTCCGTCTTCAATGAGTTGCCACTAGCTTTAGCTAGTGGATAGGTCTCACAAATCTTCGGGGCTTTAGCCCAACAAATCTTTCGGCTAAAGCCAAGAATTGCCTTTTGCGTCCACTAGCTAAAGCTAGTGGCAATTCAAAAAATCATTACTTAAACTTTTCCGGGTGCAGGTCCTTCGCGATCTGCTCCAACGCATCCACTAGCCGCGGCCCCGGCCGCGACAGCAGATCGGCGTTTACCTTATATACGCGTCCGTTTTTCACCGCCGGCGAATTCTTAAAAACCTCGTTCGGCTCTTTGTTATCCTCGCTGTCGGAAAGAATGATCGCTTCCGGATTCAACGCCGACGCCGTTTCTTTGCTTAATTTAGGGTAAGCGGATTCAATATCCTTCGTAACTGACTCTGCGTAAGTCATTCCAATCAGGTCTGTCAAAAAGGATTGCTTACCGATCGCAAATAGCGGCTCTTTCGAGATTTGCACAAACACCCGAGTCGGCGATTCAAGCGTTCGTCCGAAAGGAGCTACCGTCCCACACGCCCGAATATCTATGCATCGGGCATCTTCAACACGACGCCCAAGGTCAGCGACAAGTTTGTCCGCCGTGTCCTGCGTTCCAAATAGTTCGCCAAGCTGTTTAAGGTTCTTGAACACGCCATCGAGTGAAGTGGGATTCGAAACATACACAGCAATCCCGTTCGTCTCAAGCGTCTTCATAAACGCCTCGATCTGCGACGCGGTAGAGACAAAGACGATGTCGGGTTTGAGGGCGACGATCGTCTCCATATTCGGCGTCGTCGTGTCGCCGATCTTGGCTATTTCTTTGGCCTGTTCGGGATAATTGCAAAACGTCGTCACGCCGACGAGTCTGTCGCCTGCACCGACGGCGTAGATATTCTCAGTCACGCTCGGCGCCGTGCTGACAACCCGCGTGACCTGGACCGGGATCGTCACCTCACGCCCAAGGTCGTCGGTAACAACACGCATCGGCACCCGCGAAACCGGCGTAGCCGCAGCGTTGCCGTTATCATTCTTCACACCGCCGCAACCGGCGAATAATATTACCAGCCCAACGATGATTACCCACTTGGCGAACCTCATATCTTGCATTACAACGAGCATAATTCGCCATCAAAAATCGGCGAACTAAAATCAAAAAGCCCCGTCTTTCGCGCGTCGACGTATCGACTGGAAAAACAGGGCGTTTCTGTAAAGATAACCTTGCTCGCCTTCGATGTTTTGACGCGAAACATCCACTCTGGCTAACACCGCGAGGCAGGCGTTCTGACTTTGGAACTCGATGTTCCATTACAGTGACGCGATCGTGCAGGATTTTCACCTGCTTTCCCTGTTCGGCCGCCTCGTGAAAAGACGGCACCTCACTAGCTTATTTGTAAAAGACCAAGTGGTAGATTGTTGCTTTTCTGCACATTAAAGTCAATTCTCACCCTGTTTCACCGATAAAATACTTGACACATTGTGCAATCTGTGCTACAAATACCAATACGGCTTACCACACGGCTGTTCGCGATAATGCACCACGAAGACGACCTTGACGATCCCAATTACGATGCAAACCGCTACGACGACGCCACCGGCTGGCAGCCGAGCGATCCGTACCAAAAGCTACGCGAAAAAGCTCTTAAGGAATTTCACCGGACACACATTTTCGGTTCGATGCTCCACACGCTCCCGGCGAACGAATGGCGAATGCGGCGTGAGGCAAAAACCGGTCAGCCGCTTTTTGCGAACA
>JAYVDQ010000046.1:0-5118 GCA_043749325.1 Chloracidobacterium sp.
CTTCGCCCAGCCGGTCCTCTTCGCTTTCGATACTCTCGGAGCAAAGAATGACGGCCGTTTGAAGTAATTTGTCAAAAAGAGCTTTCTCCTCGTGCATCAGGGCCATGATCTCAGCACGGATCTCAGCCAGACTCTTGTCCTTAAACTCGGCGTTGAGGTAATTGGCCGTACGCTCGAGTTCCTCTTTCGAAAAGGTCACGTTGAGCCGGATTATCTTGTTATGCACGATGTTCGGGGCCGAAACCAGCACAACGAGAATCCGGTTGTCGCTCAAATTGACAAATTCAATATGCTGTAGGCGGTCACTCGCCAAAGACGGCGATACTACGATGCCCACATTATTAGAAAGAGCAGAGAGCAATTGGGAAGTTCGCTCCATCAATCGGTCGGGTGTCTCCGAAATATCGAGAGGGTTCAAACCGTATTCCGAGCCGATGCGGTGTAGATCGTCGTTTGAAATACTCAGGACGCCCAACAAATTGTCAACGTAGAACCTGTAGCCTTTATCGGTCGGAACGCGTCCGGCGGAGGTGTGGGGCTGCTCAAGCATTCCCAATTCTTCCAGTTCACCCATCACGTTGCGAATGGTGGCCGAGCTCAAACCGCTCAGATTGGCAAACCTTTCTGCAAGCACTTTCGAACCGACAGGCTCGCCCGTGACGAAATGTTCGTTGATAATTGCTGTTAATATTACCTGCCCGCGTGAATCGGGAAAATCTACGTTTTTCTCGGTTCTGTGGCCGGGGTCGCGGACAGACATCTTGTTTTGGGTGGTTTGATGCACACCGCCCGTCGGCTGTATGCTGTTCCCATATAAAGGAATACCATTGGCGACGCTATAATGTCAACATTTATTCGTTAAACTTTGTAAAACAAATTTGTGACTCCAGAAATTGAAGATATCCGTCTCCTGTATGAGGAGGCATTTCGCTGGTACGACCCCAAGCGAAAGCTGCCTGAGATCGAGGTTTCGTTTTACCCGTACGTCGGGATAAACCACACTATCCGCATCCGCGACAGCAGGATCTTCGTCCGCATCGGCGAGATCTGCCGCGAGATGCCGCTCGCATCGCATCGAGGCCTCGCGTACATACTGACCGGCAAATTACTGCGAAAAAAGATCCCGCCCGGCGCCCGTGACGTGTATTCGAAATATGCCAAAACCACTGAGATTCGAGAAAAAGCCGCCGATAACAAACGCGTTAAGGGCCGCAAGGTCGTCACAACGTCAAAAGGTTCCGTTTACGACCTCGACGAAATATTTGCGTCGTTAAATTCTCAATATTTTGGCAATGCGATCCCAAAACCGGCATTAACATGGTCCGCCAAGAAGACCTATCGCATCCTCGGCCACCACGACGCGACACACAGCCACATCGCCATCAGCCGATCGCTGGACACATCAGACACGCCGCTGTATGTCGTCGAATATGTCGTCTATCACGAAATGCTCCACATCCATCACCCGACAAAGCATGTAAACGGCCGCCGCTACAATCACACCGCCGCATTCAAACGCGACGAGCGGAAATTTGCATACTACGAGGAGGCCGAACGATGGGTCGAGCGGAATGTACGTCGGTTGAAGAAAGAATCGAAAAAGAAATGATCTGTCGCCAACGGCGACAAATATTAAAGCCTGGGGTGAAATGAGCAAAGCGAATGGAACCCTAGGTCTAACGTCAATATCGATTCCGTCGCTGAAGGCGACGAACACCCGCGTTTGTCGCTCCCCTTCAGGGAGCTAACTTCTTTTGTCGATTTACCTAGGGTTCCACTTCGCTGCACCCTAGGCTTTAATGTCAGTCGCCGTTGGCGACCACTACCCCGATCAAACTTATTGATCAGTTATCCGCAAGCTGAGCAATGATCGACCCGATCAGGCCAAAGTCGGAGAAGGTATGGCGTTCGATGCCGGTACGGGTGAAACGGGTTTCGGTCCTGTAAATAGAGGTAGCTTGCGCATCGTCGGATTTTTTTTCCGAGAGAACCTCCGCCAATATCGCGGCCGTACTTTTATCCCTGGCGAGGGTCGTTGTCACCGCGTCAGCCCCGAAGAGACGCATTATCCATTCGTTTTTGTTTAAGGTTCGACCGTTGGTCCGGGCCTTCAGACATTTCAAGACGCCTTCCGTCTGGCCGACGATGAGCTTGTTCTCAACGAAGGCGGCCGCTATCTCGTCTTCTTCTGATTTCCATATCTCGACGCCGGTTTCATCAGTTGATTGCTTGTTTGGCTTGAGTCCGGTAACGAGTGATTTTTTTGCCTTTTCAATATCTTTCAGCGTCGTAATGACGATGGATTTTTCGCCTTCTTCATCAAATTTCGCTGTCAGAATATTGGCCCCGGTCGCAACCAAAAACATTTCCGGGTCACGAATTCCATACGGCTCGAAAAAGGCTCCGGAAAACTCATCGATTACTTTTCCCGCGAGTGGATCGGTCTGTTTTTGAGCGGTCAGAAGCACGCTGCGCCACGCAATCTGCGGGATTTTGAGGTTATAGAGCGTAGCGGACGGTCCATCATCGGGGAGAAATTCAAAAACACCCGTATCGACTTGGTTGGCGGGAACAAGCGTTTCGCTAAAAATCTTGCCGATCTCAGGCGGGGTCGTAATCTTATATTTTTCCTCATAACCCTGCCCTTTCTTCGTCGCCGTCCAGCTAATCTCCGTGATCAAGCCACGAAGTAGCTGCGGCAAGAGTCCGGCAACAGCGCTTTGGACCTCGCTGTCATCACTCGACTGGGACGCAAACTGAAGTCCGGCGATGTTGGCGATCTGGGCAATGCCGTCCGTCGAAACATAGCCGGAGGCGAGCGTCCCTGGATCGGCGGGCATCACTTTGCCGGTTTTGACGATGCTGTCGGCCTCACCGCGTTTTACAGCGAGGCATTTGTCGATGGCGGTTTCGTCGTTGCCGAAATAGATTACGCTCCCGATGACAAAGGCGTACGCTTTACGACCGTCCTTAGCTGTCCAGGTGAGATATCGCCCGCCGTTTTTCTCAGGCTTTTCGAGACTTGGTTCGCTATCGTACATGTCGGCAACGAACGCGCCGATCTTTTGTTCAGCGAAACCGACTGCTTGAAAATGCCACGCATGCGTATCGGCGACGGCGACAAAATGCGGCTGGACTCGGCCGACCGAATGTTCGTCGGTGAGCTTTTCTTCGGAAGTCTCAAAACCCGTGACGGCCACCGCGAGCTGCACACCTTTCAAAGCGGAAAAATCGGGCGTTGATTTCGCGACCTCTGTGAACGGCTTGCTGTCAACGATCGGCTGCAACGCGGCGGCGAGGTCGTTTGTCTCAAGATAAACCAGCGTCTCCGCCGGAACGAGAGTGCGAAGATCGGTCGGCTTAGTGGAGCAGGAAGAGAGGAAAATTAACCACAGATAAACACAGATGGACACAGATAATAGAGGGCGATTTGCCGCCCATTTGTTTGACCCAATGGAATTCTTATATCTGTGTTTATCTGTGTTCATCCGTGGTTCCATCTCTGTGATAAAATCCGAAGTCAATATGGAAAAAATATTCGCTGACAATATTTTACAGGGTAAGGTAGCGTTTGTAACAGGCGGCGGCACGGGAATCACCGGCGGCATCGCCCGGGCGTTTGCCGAGCATGGCGCGAAGCTTGCGATCACGAGCCGCGACCCCGAACACCTCATACCGAAAAAACAGTATATCGAAGAAAACGGTGGCGAATGTCTCGCCATCGCCGCGGACGTACGCGATTTCGAAGCGGTGCAGGCGGCGGTCGCAAAAACCGTCGAGCAATACGGCAGGATAGACATTGTCGTCAACGGCGCAGCCGGCAACTTTCTCTGTGCGGCCGACCAGCTCTCGCCAAACGGATTCGGGACGGTCGTCGATATTGACACTAAGGGAACGTTCAACGTGTGCCGTGCATCATTCGAAGCGTTGAAAGAATCAAAAGGCCAGATCCTCAATATTTCCGCCACGCTGCATTACCTGGCGACGCCAATGCAGATACATGTCTCGGCAGCCAAAGCGGGCGTCGATGCGATCACGCGAAATCTATCGGTCGAATGGGGCCGCCACGGCATCCGAGTCAACGGCATCGCGCCGGGTCCGATCGAGGACACCGAAGGAATGAAACGCCTGTTGATGCCCGAACTAAAAGAAAAGATAATGAGAAAAATACCGATTGGACGCTTTGGCCGCATCGTGGACATCGAAAATGCCGCTTTGTTTTTGGCGTCGGACGCCGCAAGCTACGTCAATGGCGTAACACTCGTCGTGGACGGCGGATCGTGGCTGTTGGGAACAAGCTTGATGTAGTGAAAACCTCAAGTATCGTAGATACAACATTGGCGCAACAACGGGTGAGGCTTCAATTTGACCTCTTCCCTGAATCGGCAAACAGTGTCATTAGAGTTGAATAATCGACAATCGTAATATTCCGAAACGCTTTGCAGGCTTCCTTGATTTCATCTGCCTTTGCATTTTCAAAACTACCCACAACCAAAACCAAGTTCGGGTTCTTCACCTCAACGTCATACGCTGCCCTCGCGAATTCCCGGTTTTGTGGATAAGCGAAGTATTCTTCATAATTTGTCAGCTGAGCTATGCCTTCGTTCACATAATCAATGAACCGTCGTCTCGCACGGCTACCTTTCGTTAGACTTTTCTTTTCGAGAGCGGCAGTCTTTAGGTCGTAGATGTCGTAGTATCCATCGTCTCGCTCGATAAACAGGTCAGGATTGATTGCATCATCACAATTTCCATCGCCCGATTCAATCCAGGGTAAGTAAGCTTCCGTAACAAATCGCTTGCTTCCCAAGGCCGTCCGCAAGATTTCAGGATGGAGTCTGAGAAATTCACCAATCGTGGTTTCTCGTAATCGATTCGTCAAATACAGACTCGAAAACTGGGACGCGAGAAACATTCGCTCTCCTAGTGAGCTTCCCACGACCGTGGCACCCACAATCTCGCCCTGTTCGCGGGGAAGAGTTCGGAGGAATTCTAAATACCTGTGCTTAGTGAAACCTTTATGTATAACTGATAACTGTGCAAAGGATCGGACTCTGATTGCAGCATTCCGAGAATTTATCAACAATGTATGGCTGTAATTGGACGAAAGGTGGGAGG
>JAYVDQ010000047.1:0-4594 GCA_043749325.1 Chloracidobacterium sp.
GTCCAAGCTATCCGACTCCGTAATCGCAGGATCGATCTTTCTTTCCCCAAAGTTTCAAATACCGCTAACATCGATGGACCGACGGCAACGCCGGTGAGCAGCGTGCGTGCGCCGTTCATGATGACGCCGAGTTTTGTACCTTTTTCTTCGGTAAAGGCCTTTACGACAGTTTCGATATTCTCTTGGTTGAATTCCAAGCCAATAGCGGGTTTCTGCCTTTGCTCAATATCCATCAATTGAAACCCCAATGTAAGATATTTCTCGAGGGATTCAGGCCTTGCAGCGGGATCCAAATCTCCCGCGTCGTCCCACAAGTTAGTATTGCCATTTTTTGAAAAAATAGCCTCGAACCGGTCGGCCAGTTCGGGCAGCCAGGTTTTCAGGTCGGGGAATTTCGACAGGTTTTTCTCGATCGCCGCCGGGTCGAAATCATAGTCTTCGCTAAAATACGCACGGCCCTGATTTGAGAAATCCTTTAGCGTGAAAAATCGCTGACGAATAAGATTGATCGTGTTTTCAAACCAAGCTTTGTCGTCATCCTCGTATTCGTCACGGTAGAGCTTTGCGGCTTTGAGTTCCGGCCGGACAAACGGCAGCAGCTCGTCGAGCGGCATCGTGCGGATGTACTCGGCGTTCATCCACTGTGCTTTGTCGTCGGTCCAATGGCGCGGATCGTTCTCGGTGAAATTGAAAACCGCGTTTGAGCGGTGAATGCCATCGAGCGAGAATTTCTCGACCAGATCTGCGAGCGTGTAGATCTCTCTTTCCTCACCGGCGGACCAGCCAAGCAAAGCCAGAAAATTACGAAACGCAGCGGCGAGAAATCCGGCGTCACGATACGTTGTCATTGAGACGACCTCGCCGTGCTTGCGTTTCGACAGCTTGCCTTTATTCGGCGCCATGATGAGCGGCAGATGGGCAAATGTCGGCGGCGTGACGCCGAGGGCTTCGTAGATCAATACTTGCTTGTGAGTGTTTGTTAGATGATCTTGTCCGCGAATTACATGCGTGATCGCCATCTCAATGTCGTCACAAACGACCGCGAGATTGTAGAGCGGATGGCCATCGGAGCGGAGCAGGACGAGATCCTCTGTCTCGGCGTAATCCCGTTCCTGAAGCCCGTAAACGGCATCTTCGAATGAAGTCTTTCCGGTCTCGGCTACCTTTAGACGAATGGCAAAAGGTTCTCCGGTGGCTGCACGGGCATCGCTTTCTTCGCTTGAAAGTTCGCGATATGGGTTATTGCGCATTTTCTTTTCGCCCTGGGCCGCACGAGCACGGTCCTTGATCGCGTCCTTTACATTCGCGTCAGACGGCGCGGCTTTTGGTGTGAAATCACGATATGCCTTGTCCTCGGCTAACAGCTTTTTAGCCGTCGCGCGGTGTTTGTCAGCATTGTCGGACTGGAAAACGATCTCTTCGTCATGGTCGAGTTCGAGCCAGGCGAGACCGTGAAGGATCGAGCGCGTCGATTCTTCGGTCGAGCGTGCGAGGTCGGTGTCCTCTATACGAAGCAGAAACTTGCCACCAGTGTGACGTGCGTAAAGGTAATTAAACAAAGCGGTTCGGGCGGAACCGATGTGCAGATAGCCGGTGGGAGACGGCGCAAAACGAACGCGTGTAACCATAAACTTTGATTTTCACGCAAACGCCCGTAGAACGCAAAACCCGGGTTAGGGGCTGCCTCAGTCGTCGATCGGCTCTTTGTCCTTGATAAAGTCCTTCATTGTCTGGATTTCTTCGGGAGTGTGGCCGACCCAATCCCGGTTTTCGCTGACGACGCGGAGTGGGTCTTTGGAGCGGTAGGATTTTGTAGGATTGCCGGGAAACTTTTTGTCGGTCACGTTGGGGTCGTCCACGAACGGGCCAGTCGGTTCGACGACGTAGATTCGCCCGCGGCTCGTCCCCCGTGCCAGTTCCGCTCCCCAGGTAGCCGCGAACACAGTCTCGCTAAAGTAGATCCATGGCGATCTCCGCTCCGTGTAGTTAGACGAATACCCGCCCGAAAGCTCGTCCCCGACCTCAAGCTCCGCCTTGGTCCCATGATAAAACGTCCGCCCAGCGATGTCGGTTTGTGAATATGATAATTTGGGGTCGGCCATCGGTGTTTAGTTATCAAGTGTCAGTAGCTATTCTCTTGTCTCCAAAGGAGACAGACAATATCCAAGCTCATTCATGGTTCCGGTCGGTTACCATCACGTAAACGCTCGCCGCGCCCTGTTATACTTCCAAATGCTCCTTGCATCGTCGGACATCGCCTACTCGCCACTCAACCCAATTTATTTTTTTGCCACAAACCTCACAAGTGCCGGGGACTGGTTTATCCTGAACCTGAAGCCTAGGTTTATTCGATCCGCCAACAGGTGCGGAGTTCTCTGAGCGAGTCGGAGAAACTAGAGACATGATTTCTGCTTTCTCTGATGCTTCAATGTGTGGCGAAGTGTTAACCGCTGAATCGAGCGTTGCCCTTAGAATCTGTCCTTGAGACGAAACTATCGTGCCAATGACATAAAAGAGTCCAGCAACAATTGCACCTAAAAAAATACCCGCAATGAGACTAATGCCAGCGGCATCTCGACTACCGCTGGCCGAACCTCCGGCGAGCGACGTGACAACAATTGCCAGACCAAGCAAGATCCCCAAGACCTTGAAGGCCGTTCCAACGCCAACGATGACTTGCGCCACGTTGTAGGCATCTTTGTAGCGCGATTTTAGACGGGAAAACAGTTCGCTTGCCATAATCTATCTCATTCTCCGAAATTTCAAACCGCTGATCGCGGCAACCATTCCTATTATCGACGGTGTTTTCTTCTTCGATGGGCCCTCGTATTCGCTCTTGTTCTTGAGGCCGAGCGTGATCTTCACGCCTTATTCTTCATGTCCATGACCATCGGTTCCCAGAGTTCGAGTTTGTTGCCGTCCGGATCCATGATGTGGGCGAATTTTCCGTTTTCGTGCGATTCCGGCCCCGAGACGATCTCGACGCCGTTTTGTTTTAGCTGGTCGAGCAGTTCATCCAGGTTATCAACGCGGTAGTTGATCATGAACGGCGACTCGCTCGGACTGAACCATTTGGTGTCGGCGTCGGCCGTGCTCCAAACCGTGAGGCCGCCGTCCACGGCTTTATCGTCGGGCCATTTCAAAACGCAACCGCCCCAGCTTTCAAGATGGAGGCCGAGATTCTTCTCATACCATGCCGCCAGTTCGGTGCCTTTGCCCGCACTCTTAAAAAATACCCCGCCGATCCCTGTTACCTTTGCCATATGCTTTTCTCCTGTTGTTTGTATTTTAACCGATTGTTTCAACTGAACTCCATCCAGAAGCCGGCTTACGACAGGCGCGAAATTCAGGCCTTTATTCGGCCAAAACTTCTTTTTTCCTCAATATTGCCGCGCTCAGCAATGTCACTATGATCCCGACAGGCAGTATCTCGAACAGTGTCATGCCAAAACGAATAATCGGATTTTTATACATTACCTGCATCGAAGCCATTTCGCTTGCGGTCTTATCGATCTCTTCTTGCGAAGCGCCTTTTTCCTTCAGCTTGCCTACATAATGTTCGGTGTATTCTTCCATGAATTTATTGTCCGGGTCAGTCTGCATATACACTTCCCAACCGCCGGCATATACAAATGACGCCAGCAGGCTGATGAGAATTCCGACCTGGGCACCCTTCCAAAACCCGATCGACTTTCCGTTTTGATTGTCACGGAATGACTTGATACCAAAAAACACCATCGACAGTGCCACCAGCATCGAGCCGTAGCCAAAATACTCGCCGTTGTCGAAGTTTATGATTCCCTTTCCCCAAAGGTACATCGAAAACAACAACAAGAACGTGATGATCGCTCCCGAAATAAGTCCATAGGTAATAACAACTTTTCGCATAATTTTTTCCTCCGTTTTGTCGTGATATTACGCGACATTAGCTGAAATACAATCGGCCAAAAGTATGATTTCGATCAAAACCGGCTAAATCATACAAAAGGGCTACGGAATTATTTGCAGCTCTTTTGCCTTTTGGAGCGCCTGGGTTCGGCGGCTGGCGTCCAACTTCAGAAAGAGATTTGATGTGTGTGTTTTAATCGTGCTGTTCGAAACAAAGAGCTTGTCGGCGATCTCTTTATTGGACAAACCCTTTGCAATGAGACCCAACACTTCATATTCGCGCTTTGTGATGCCAAGTTTTTTCATCTCCGCTTCATCACGGGTGAATTCGGTTGAGGGTACAATTACTTTTACACGTGTCAGGCGTCGGCCGACCCAGACTCCCAGACATACGAAAAGGACCGCAACCAATCCGAGATAAAGCTCAAGCGAGAGATCGCGAACATAGAAACGGTATTCTGCGAATTTTAGAATGCCCATCAGCACGGCCATCGCCACGCCATAGAGAATTATGCTTTTGCGTAGAGACATGTCGTATCCAACGTAAAGAACGATAGCGCAATAATACGAAAAGCTACCAAACCGAAATTTGATAGCTCGCCGAAAGATGATGGCGGAGACGACAGGATTCGAACCTGTGGTAGTTTTTAAGACTACAACGATTTAGCAAACCGCCGCTTTCAGCCGCTCAGCCACGTCTCCGCAT
>JAYVDQ010000048.1:0-15164 GCA_043749325.1 Chloracidobacterium sp.
GCGAGATGCTGGGCCGGGTGAGAACAACGGTCCTCGACGCGTTTTCGCATCAGGAACTTCCGTTTGAAAAGCTGGTCGCGGCCGTGCGGCCCGATCGGAGCCTCAGCTATAACCCTATCTACCAGGTAGCGTTTGCCCTGCAGGATGTAGGCGGATCGACGATAAGTATTCCGAATGGGAATGTCGAACCTGTAAAAGTAAGATTTTCTGCTTCGAAATTCGATCTTTTCCTCTCCGCACGCCAGACACATGACGGGATCGAGGTAACGGTCGAGTACAACAGCGATCTCTTCGATCAGACGACGATACAGCGCTTTATCTCGCACTACCAGCAACTACTGAAAGCCGCCGTGAACGACCCTACCACGCGGCTTTCCGAACTGTCAATTATGAGCGAGGCTGAGCGGTATCAGATCCTTGTCGATTGGAACGACACAAAGACGGCGTTCCCTGATGAAACTGTCCATCGATTATTCGAGGCCAGAACATGCAAGAGTCCCGACGAAATAGCCCTCGTGGCAGGTCATCTGGAATGGACCTATGCCCAACTTAGCGAGTGGTCAAACAGGATGGCCAATTACTTTAGCAATGCCGGCGCAGGCACCCATCAGCGGATAGGGATCTGTATGGACAGATCGCCTGACATGATAGCCGCGATCATCGGCGTTCTAAAATGCGGCGCGAGCTATATTCCGATGGATCCGGCCAATCCGGCCTTAAGATTGGAGCAGATAATTGAAGACAGTGATCTCTCCCTCATATTGACCAGTTCCCAGCACAAAACTTCTTTCAAGAAAACAAGGATTCCGATTATCAGCCTCGACGACGAGCGCGAGGTGATCCAGAGATACGAGAGCGCCCCGATCTCCGGGCATCGAGATCCAGAAGATGTGGCGTGCGTGTTATACACCTCGGGCTCCACCGGCAAACCAAAGGGTGTATTGATCCAGCACCGAGCGATCGATCGGTTGGTCATAAACACAAATTACATCCAGCTTCGCGAAAGCGATCGCGTTGCCCATGTATCGAATGTGGCGTTTGATGCGGCCCTATTCGAGATATGGGGAGCTTTGCTCAATGGCGGACGCATAGTGATCCTAAGCAAAGAACAGGTGCTCTCACCTAAAGATTTCGCTTTACAGCTCAAAGCGACGGGTGTGACAGCCATATTCCTTACAACGTCGTTGTTCAATCTTATAGCACGGGAGACGCCGGAAGCATTTGCTTCGGTCGAGACGGTTCTGACAGGTGGCGAGGCAATTGATCCCGCCGCCGCGCGAGGTGTCCTTTCCAGCTCCCCGCCAAAGCGGCTTTTGAACGTATATGGCCCGACCGAATCAACGACATTCACGACGTGGAAGGAGATCTTCACGGTTGCATCCGATGCTCGCACCATCCCTATAGGACGCCCTATCTCGAATACGACGGTACTATTACTCGACGAGACTCTTAACCCTGTACCGATTGGCGTCGTGGGCGAGGTCTTTATCGGCGGCGCCGGCCTTGCGAGCGGTTATCTCAATAGTCCCGAGCTAAATGAAGAGCGATTCATCGACGTCCCTCCTCACAAGATCTCAGTTTCAGTCGAGGAGATGACACCGGTCCGGCTCTACCGCACGAGCGATCTCGCCAGGTACCTGCCCACCGGAGACCTCGAGTATATCGGACGCAAAGATCATCAGGTCAAGATTCGGGGCTTTCGCATTGAACTCGGTGAAGTCGAGTCGGTCATTGATTCACACCCGGACATAACTGAGACGGTAGTCCTCGCAATACGCGACGATATCGATCATCGCATGGTCGCATTTTATGTTCCGCAAGCTGGCTCTCTAACCGATAGCGAAGAGCTTCGTCGATATGTGCGTGAGAAGCTGCCCAACTACATGGTGCCTACGTCATGGGTACAGGTAGAGAAATTTGCGCTCAATGGTAATGGAAAGATCGATCGCCTGCATCTGGAAGCGAAGGCCCGGTCGCTGCCGACCGAACTGCCGGAGGAACGAGACAGCGCAACTGATGAGCTTGAGGTCAAACTAACATGGATATGGCAAAAGGTACTTGGCCTCGGCGGAATCGGCGTCAGGGATAACTTTTTTGATCTCGGCGGGCATTCGCTCGCGGCTGTCAGGGTATTTTCTGAGATCGAGCGATCTCTCGGGTGTCGTTTACCACTCGCCACACTTTTTAAAGCCCCGACAATTGAGCAGCTTTCTGCGTTGATCAGGGACGGCGGTTGGCAATCAAGCTGGCGATCGTTGGTGCCATTACAGAAAAATGGTGCAAAACCGCCATTTTTCTGTATCCATGCCGTCGGTGGAAATATCCTCGAATATAACGATCTTGTTGGAAATCTAAGTCTGGACCAACCCTTTTATGGTCTTCAATCTATCGGTCTCGACGGCTTTTCAACTCCGCTAACCGATGTCAGGTCGATGGCGGCGTCATATGTAAACGAAATTCGGGAAGTCCAGCCGCACGGACCCTATTATATTGGCGGCCGTTCTTTTGGGGGAACTGTTGCCTTCGAGATCGCTCGTCAACTTTTGAGCCAGGGTGAACAGACGGCATTGCTCGCAATCTTTGATAGCTATCCGAAAGGTTGGCTGAAACTTTGCACCGAGGATGAAGGACGTGACTACCGGCGCCGGTTCCTGAAGCTGCGGCTGCGGCGCCATCTCGATATCTGGTTGCGGCTGGGCTTGGTCGAGAAAGCCAGCTATGCGTTAACAAAGATCCGCTACAAGAGCCGAAAGCTAAAAAATCTGACATGGCGGTTGGTCCAGAAAATCCGACCGGGTTCTGTTTCGGTCAGTTCGCTAATACGCAATATAGAAGAGATCAACTACGTCGCGGTTCACGAATATGTGCCCGAGGTGTATGAAGGAAAGATCACCTTTTTCTCTGCCGACGAGGAAGTCTGTCCTGAAGAAAATCTCACAGGCTGGCAACGTCTGGCCGCGGGCGGTGTCGACGTAGTTCACGTCTCAGGAGACCATCAAACAATGATTAAAGAGCCGCATGTCGCAGATCTTGCACTAAGCCTCGAAGAAGTAATCAAAAACGCGGCCGTCGAAACATCGGGAGACCATCTGTAATGTGGACTGACTCAATTATTTTGTTGTCGCAGAGTCATTGGCTCTGGAGCGCGAATACATACATTTATCACGCCTTTAATGATCTGGCAGGCCATTCATGGGTTTTGGATCAATTCATCGGATTGGCGTTGAGCAGCAACCTGGTCAAAGCTGGCGTGATCGGGTCATGTTTCATGTTTGCCTGGCTGACCGGAGACGATGTCGCCAAAATAGCGGTCCGACGCAAGATACTTCTTATTACCTTGCTTGCATCAGTATGCGTTTTGGCGACGACAAAATCGTTGTCAAAGTCGGTTTTCCTTCCACGTCCGTTCATTCTGTCGGAGCGCACCTTCCATCTCGAGGGCGATCAGCTAGTTGAAACGCCACGACTCGAATACAACGTCCCGTTTGACGAGGAGAGCCAAAAAAGCTTTCGGGAATTGGAGCACGGCCAGATCGTCGAAAATGACATGGGGTCATTCCCGAGTGATCACGCTGGATTCTTTATTACCATTGCCTTGGGTATTTTACTCGCCTATCGTCGGGCCGGCTTGGTTGCCGTTCTATGGACGATCTTTGTACCCCTTGGGGCCAAGGTCATACTTGGACAACATTTTCCACTGGACATATTGGTCGGGGCGGGTATTGGTGTGCTGATACTGTTTAGCATGCAAACGATACTCGGCAAGTGGGGAAACCGGTTATTGGATCCCGTTGCGGACTGGAGTATAAAAAACTCCGCTCTATCGGCTGCGCTCCTGTTCATAGTGCTTTTTGAAGTAACAAGTACTCTTGATGATGTGCGTCAAATCGGCAAGGTTGGAAAAGACGTGGCAAAACACATGAAGGGGAGGCCGTAAAATCAAATGCCGCTGAATATACAAAGACAAACTGTTTCGATAGCTTTCCTATGGGCCGCAGTGCTCATGGCAGGCTTTATTTCCTCCGGATGCGGCCTGAATCAGAAAGGCATGGTCCTTTTCATTGATCCCTCATATAGGGCGAGTGTTTTAGGCACGGAGAGCGACGGCTTTACCGTACCGGACGGCATCCTCTGGAGACAAGGACGCCTGTATATTGCGGACGAAGGCGGATCCGCCTTTCGGATATGGAACGGCCGGGGCCGGGTGGCGACGCTATGTGACTCAAGTATCGGAGTATTGTCACCGGAGGACATGGCTGTAGACACGCAGGGAAACATTTATTTTACCGACGACGATGCGGGCGGCGTCTGGAAGATCAACAATTACAGCGAGGCTAAACAATTGGTCGGCCGTGATAAGGGGTTGATCTCAACCGAGGGCATTGTTCTCGCACCTGACGGAAACCTTCTCGTCGGCGATGGCGAGGCTCATAAAGTATTTAGCGTCACCCCGGATGGCGAAGTTTCCGTATTCCTGGGAGAAAATTACGGTATCCGTAAACCGGAAAGCATGGCCTTTGATCAAAAAGGGGGCCTTTACATCGGCGACAATGAGGACAGTATTCTCTATTTGCTTACGCCGGATAAAAAGCTTCATCGCGTGATCGAAAATCGGGAGGGCTTCTCGCCAGAGACGATTTGGTACGCAAACGGCATACTTTATATTACCGATAGTCAGGACGGCAAGCTGTTTCGTTATACGCCCGAGGACGGTCTCAATGTTATTGCGGTTTTTGGAGGAAAACTCCACGCGGTTAATGGAATAACCACTGATGACATGGGCAATATTTACGTCTCGATCCAAACTGACCTGAAGCGAAAAATCGGGTACATTCTCAAGATCGAACACGATCATTAGGACCTCGATTTAATAACAGTTTCGTCCAGTCCGGCACCCCTCGTGCCTACCCAAATCAAAAGTCAAAAAGTTCTTGAGAACTTGGTCTTATTAAGTCTTTATTAACTTGTTAATAGCTCCGTCGCGCTGTTTGGGGTGGCGGGACGCTCTGGCTGCATTTTAACGATGAAGAAAAACTTCACGGTAATATTTTTGGCAAACGCCTTTTACCTGACGTCCGGTGTTATCACCAGTCTGTTGACTGCGTGGGCACTCGGAGCAGAAGGGCGGGGTGATTTTGCCATCATCGTGCTGTATCCCAACATCGTCGCCCTTGCGGTCGGTGTTGGAATGCCTCAGGCGACGAGATATTTCATTGCCAGTGAGCCGAATAAATTGCCGTCGCTTTTCTCTAATGCGATCTGTTTTGCGTTGGTGATGGGTTCCCTGGGCTACATCGGTTCGACATTCCTTGTGCCTTCGCTGATAGGAAATCGAAGCGAGGCGGTGGTGTGGCTGGTAAGGGCTTACCTCATCAACATACCGTTCGCCTTGCTTTACGATTTGATGGCTGGATTGTTAGAGGGGTCCCGTCGATTTAAATTGGCTGCGTTGTCGAGAGTGACGTTTTTCGGGATCCAATGTGCAGGCTATCTGGTGCTTTGGCTGACAGGCCACCTAACAATTGAAAACGCGGCCCTTACAATGGTGATCGCACAGCTTGCCAACACATTTACGGCATTCCTGAGCGTACTTCTGGCGTTGAAGCCGGGATGGAAGCCGAACTTCGGAATATTTAAGGAGACGCTTGTATTTGGACTCAAATACCACGTCGGAGTAGTTACGTCTTTCACCACTCTCCGTTTGGACCAACTCATGCTAGGCGGAATGGCTTCAAGTCTTGAGATGGGCCTATATGTTATTGCCGTGCGGCTGTCCGAAATCATGACGGTGCTTGCCTCGTCCCTCTCGGAGGTACTAATGCCTGAGGTGGCTGCCAATAAAGGCGATCGATCGATTCAGGTCCTCATGCGAAGCTTGCGACAGACCCTATACGTCTACCTGCTTTTGCTCGTTCCGCTATTAGTCGCAGCTCCTCTTATTCTGCGATACGCCTTTGGCAGTGACTTTCTCGAAGCATCATCGTCGCTCCGTATTCTCCTTGTAGCATCGATGGTGTGGAGCGCCGGGGCTATCGTCAATAGTGGTTTGAACGGTCTGGGCTTTCCAGGCCTAAGCACTCTATCGCGTTTAGCATCGGCAGTGATCACAGTAGTAGCGCTTCTGGTCTGGCTGCCGCGATTTGGCATTCTGGGAGCAGCGATGTCGTCTCTCGCCGGTTATACGGCAATGCTCATCGTCGCTCTGTTTTGGTTAATGCGGAAAAAGAACCTGTCGCTACGGGAGATCTTTTGGCCGCGTAAAAATGATATTCCTATGAAAGAACTGACATCATTCCTTGGGACGCCCGCGGCCCGCGACACTACGGACCCGGGTAATGAAAGATTATTGGTACAGCAGTTGTTCGAACGGCAGGCTGCCGTTCAACCAAAACGTATTGCTGTCACTTCCAAAGACGGCCATACGACATATGGCGAACTAAATGAGAGGGCAAATCAGCTCGCCTGGTTTCTGCGTTCACAAGGTGCCGGGCCCGATACGCTGATTCCAATATGCGTAGACCGATCGGTTGATATGGCGATCGGCATCCTCGGCATTCTCAAATCAGGAGCCGCCTTCGTCCCGGTTGATCCCGCCTACCCCATAGACCGGATCGACTATATGCTGGCCGACACAAAAGCACGTCTGGTAGTAACCCAATCTGACCTCCTGCCATCATGCGGGATCGAGAAGCTCTGCTTAGACAGCGTTCGAGAGGTGATCGCGGAATCCCCGACCCATAATCCACCTTTAATCGCCGGTCCTGAAGATCTCGCGTATGTGATCTTCACCTCTGGCTCTACCGGCAGACCCAAGGGTGTAATGCTGACCAATTCGAACCTCGCCCACTATGTAGATGCTCTACAAAAGGAGTTTCGTCTTACGGCGGCAGATAGTTATTTACACCTGGCATCTATTGGGTTTTCCTCGTCCCGGCGTCACCTGTTGCTGCCACTCGCATTTGGTGCAGGCGTGGTGATCGCGGATGAGGATCAGCGGCTTGATCCGCTGCCGCTTTTCGAGTTAATCAAGGAAAATAAGGTCACTGTATTCGATGCAGTTCCGTCTTTCCAGCGTCATTGTTTGGATTCTCTGCTCGAGTTGAATACTGGACATCGGCAAGAGCTTTTGAGTAGTGATTTGCGGCTCATAGTTTCCGCGAGCGAGCCACTTTACTCCGATATACCCCGAGCCTGGATTCGCGATTTCCAACATCCGGCAGAGCACATCCACATGATGGGCCAGACGGAGACAAGCGGCATCGTCACCCTCAATCGCATCGACGAGATCGATATAGAAGGCGAGGTGAGGTCTATATCGGTTGGTCGGCCAATCGCCGATACCGAGATCCTCCTGCTCGACGATCAACAGAACCCGATTGCTGACGGTGAACCCGGAGAAATGTACGTGCGGGGGGCTGGAGTAGGCCGCGGATATCTGGGACTTGAGGAGTTGACTGCTCAGAAATACGTGGATCTTGCTGTCGCGGGGAGGCCTGCGGCACGGTATTGCCGCACCGGCGATTTCGCTCGGATCATGAGCGACGGACGGCTCGAATGTATCGGCCGAAACGATTTCCAGGTGAAAATAAGGGGAAATCGTGTCGAACTCGATGAGATCGAAGCACTATTTCTTAGCCATAGATCGATAAGAAACTGTGTAGTCGTTGGCCGCGAAGACATACCCGGCGACACTAAACTTGTTGCCTACATCGTAACGTCGGGCGAAGACCAATCGATAATCGAGGAACTGCGAAAGCTGTCAACTGACACACTGCCCGACTACATGCAGCCCTCAGGATTCGTCGTGTTGGATTCACTGCCGTTAACCCCGAATGGAAAGGTGGACCGAAAGGCTCTTCCGGCCCCCGATTTATCGATTGAGAACCCCAGTGACGAATCGTTCGAGTCAGAAAACGAATTGACTAATTCGGTGGCGAAAATCTGGTCGGAAATCCTTGGCGTGCCGGGTATCCGAACCTCAGACAATTTCTTTTCTCTGGGCGGGCACTCGTTAATGGCCGGGCGCATGATCTCGCGTGTCCGATCAAAACTTGGCGTGCAGGTGGGGATCCGCACGATCTTCGAAGCTCCGACCCTTGGGGCTTTCGCGGATCTTATCGAAAAAAGTATGCGTGGTGGCTTTACGACTACAGAACGTACGTTTTCAAAGCGGCCGGAAAATGTCCCTCTATCCTTTGCACAGCAGCGCATCTGGTTTCTCGGCGAATTGGACCAGGGACTAACAGCATACAACGAATGCGAGATATTGAAACTAAGCGGGGATCTCGATCGCAATGCGTTGACCATGGCATTGCGCAACATAGTGGAACGGCATGAAGTATTACGGACTTATTTCGCTTCCGCTAATGGACAGCCCTGTCAAGTGATCGTTCCCGAGGTACCGGTCGATGTCAACACGATTGATCTGACCATAAATAATACTCCAGGTACGGAAGATAAGGTTCTCGAGATCGCCCGGGGATTGGCCGACACTCCCTTCGATCTCACAAAACCGCCCTTTTTTAATTTCACCCTCGTTCAGACCAATCGAGACGAGCATTTCCTGATTGCGATATTACACCATACAGTTAGCGATCAGTGGACGGTTGGCGTCTTTTTAAAGGAGCTCGATGCCTTCTATAGCGCCGAGGTTGCCGGACGCAAAGCCGAATTGCCGGAATTGACTATTCAATACGCGGACTATGCCGTCTGGCAGCAAAACTGGCTTCACACTGACGAGTATCAGCGGCAGCTATCCTACTGGAAAGAACAGTTAATAGGTGCTCCTAACATCCTCGAATTGCCGACCGACCATCCGCGGCCCGCAGTGCAAGGATATCGAGGCTCTCAGGCCGAGGCATTCATTCCGAGGCCGCTTGTCGATAAGATCAACGCATTCTGCAACGGTGAGGGTGTGACGCTCTTTATGACATTACTTGCGGCGTGGGAATTACTATTGTTCAGGTACAGCAGCCAGGATCAGATAGTCGTTGGCACACCCATAGCAGGACGAACGTTTGCCGAAACGGAAGATCTGATCGGATTCTTTGTGAATACGCTTGCAATTCGTGGCGACCTTTCCGGTGATCCTACGTTTCAGGAGCTGCTTGAGCGGACGAGAGAACGGACTTTGGGGGCATATACAAATCAGGACTTGCCGTTCGAGAAGCTTGTCGAGGAGATAAACCCTGAGCGTAGCCTGAGCTACACGCCTCTTTTTCAGGTCATGTTTACGCTCCAGAATACTCCTCAATCTACGGAAACGGTTGGCGATCTCGCGCTTGACCGGAGACGATTGCCAAAAGAGTCAGCGAAATTCGACCTGAGTCTCGACGTGTTTAAACGTGGAGACGGATTTGACCTTCAGTTGGAATTCAACACCGATCTTTACGAGCACGAAACGGCAGACAGGTTGCTGGGGCATTTTCGGGCGATAATTGAGTCGGTCGTAAACGATCCGTCACAACGGATAAGCGCCGTTCAAATGCTGACCGAGTCCGAGCAGACTTTCATACTTGATGAATTGAATAAGGCAACCGTTACCGTCCCGCCGGTTTGCGTTCATGAATTGATCGAGGCGCAAGCGGCACGGGTGCCGGATGCAGTCGCGGTGATCTGCGGGGACGAAAGTATCACATATCGTGAGCTTAATGATAGAGCCAATCAGCTGGCAAGGTTCCTTCAGAAAAATGGTGTCAGACCGGAAGAGATCGTTGGTGTGTACCTGGACCGCTCGGTCGAGTTGATCGTCACCGTGCTCGGCGTAATGAAGGCTGGTGGAGCATACCTCCCAATGGATCCAAACTATCCTGCGGACAGACTCCGGCACATGGTCACGGAGGCGGGTGTGTCGGTCCTTCTTACCAGGGAAGAGCTGCTTTCATCCGCTTCGGACCTCCACGCAGGAACGATCGTGTGTCTTGATCGCGACAGGGACGAAATCGTCCTAGAGTCCAAAACAAAACCGGCCTCCGGGGTCCAACCTGAGAATCTGATATATGTCACATTTACGTCCGGCTCCACCGGAAAATCAAAAGGTGTGATGATCGAGCATCGTAGTGTTGTAAACGCTTTCGAAGCGTGGGAAGAAGCGTATCAACTATCGTCCCTGGCCAGCCATCTACAGATGGCAAGTTTTTCCTTTGATGTTTTCACGGGCGACCTTACCCGCGCCCTTTGCAGTGGTGCAAAACTGGTGCTTTGTCCTACCGAAGTGCTGCTCGATCCCGCTACGGTATGTCAACTGCTGGTTGAACATCAAATTGAGGCGGCTGAGTTTGTCCCGGCTGTGATCCGGCCTGTTATCCAGTACCTCGAAAACAAACAAGAGAGACTGGATCTATTAAAACTTATGGTTGTCGGGTCGGACACGTGGCAGTCCGATGAATACCGGCGATTACAGCGGGTGTGTGGCCCTGACACAAGGGTCATAAATTCATATGGCGTAACAGAGGCCACCATCGACAGTACGTTCTTCGAAATGGCCGAGTCCGAGGCCGCGGGGGCCGAGTTTGTACCCATCGGACGTCCATTTGCGAATACCCAGATATATCTATTGGACCCGTCCGGTAATCCGGTACCGGTCGGCGTCCCCGGAGAGCTGTATCAGGGCGGAAACGGGTTGGCACGCGGGTATCTGAATCGGCCTGAGCTAACTAGTGAAAAGTTTGTCGAGATAGACCTTCCGTTTCCCGACGGTTCAGTTCGTACGCGGCTCTACCGCACTGGTGATCTCGCACGCTACCGGGGCGATGGTAATATTGCCATAATCGGACGAGCCGATAACCAGATCAAACTTCGCGGTTTCCGCATCGAGCTCGGCGAGATCGAATCCGTTCTTTCGAGGCATCCGGACGTACTGGAATGCGTGGTGGCCCTTCGCGAGGATATTCCCGGAGACAAGCGACTCGTTGCTTATCTAACAACTCGCTCGGGTACTATAGACCCTGTCGGCCTAAGAACGTTCCTGAAGGGCTCGTTGCCTGAGTATATGGTGCCAGCGGCCTACGGTCTGATAAAGGAATGGAAACTGACGCCCAGCGGAAAGATCGATCGAAAACAGCTTCCCGAACCGGAGGGAGCACTGACTGCGGTTGATACCCACTATGTTGCACCTTGTACGGGCACGGAAGAAATTATGGTGAGTATTTGGGCCGAACTATTGCGAATAGACCGTGTGGGCGTAAACGACAATTTTTTCGAGCTCGGGGGCCATTCACTTCTTGCCACTCAGGTGGTCTCAAGAATACGTGATTTCATTGGTTGCGAGATCCCTTTACGGGTTTTGTTCGAAACCCCCACTATCGCCGCTATAGCAACTCGAATTGATGAGACTCTCGGCACCAAAATGACAACGAACCTCGAGGCCTCGACGGATCTTTTCCAGAGCACTGAGGAAGAACAAGAGCTCGAGCGGCTGCTTGCCGAGCTCGAAAGTGTTTCTGACAAGGAAGCGGAGCAATTCCTAACCCAAATGGATGAGCAGTATTCAGGGGTTCGACTCGGTAATAAGTGATGTTGGCATATTATTCGCCTGACAATGCCTGTCGACCTATGATTTCCGAATGGAAGTCTGTTTCACAGGTGCCGTCGCTTGACGCAGGAGAGGTCCATGTCTGGTTGCTGAGAATAGACGAGCGGCTGCGATCTTTGGTGGAAACGAGTTTGTCTCAGGCGGAATTGGAACGTGCCAACGCGTTCAGATTCCGGAAGCATCAGACCCAATTCGTAGTATCTCGAGGTTCTTTGCGATTTCTTTTGGGCCAATATCTTGGCCAACCGACGTGGGATATTGAGATCCTTTCCGGGGAACTCGGCAAGCCGTACCTATCGCAGCGTTTCCAGCCGGATGTGCATTTTAATATTTCCCATTCCGGCGAGTACGCCGGTTTGGCGTTTAGCCTCACGCAGGAACTGGGCATCGATATTGAGCGCCGCGAGCCCGACGCTATCGACGAAGGCTTGCTGAAACAATGTCTCACGGCCTCGGAGAAGTTGATATACGAACAGGCTTTACCCGAGGAGAAAATAGAATTCTTTTTCGACATGTGGGCCCGAAAGGAGGCTTATATGAAACTTCTTGGAGACGGGTTAAATATACCACCCAATGAACTGAGCTTGTCCCCGATCCGGCCCGTTCATGAGACTTCAGAAAGTTATAATATTTGCTTTTCGCCAATGCCGGCTATAGATGGATTTTCCTCTGCCTTAGCGACCCGCGAGCAGCCCCCAAAGATCCAGTTTTATACGCTGGGTTCTAACCTGCTGATGTAACGTTCGCTTGCTCTTACTTGTTCGATTTGCTCCGCGGCAGTGTCGTCGAGCGATCTTGCGCTCAGCCATCCTAGCAGAAGCCATCCGATAGGTGCTATCGAGTAGATCACAAAGGAGGTCCCGAAAAAGTTATTCAGGATCAGCGATGCCACCAAAGCCATCGCGATCCTTGCGTTTGTAAACTCTCGCGAACCGCTTTCAGACGCCCGGCAAAGCTTAATGCTCACGCGTAGCGATCTCCAAAAGATCCATACGAGCAATAGTGCCGCCGGCACCCCAGCGGAAATTGCGAGACTAAAGAAGTGGTTATCGATCGGAGATCTGTCACGTTCCGCGATCCGTGTCCCCGCAATTGTACTCTCGCCGAGACCCGCTCCGAGTGGGTTCGAAGGTATCGTCGCGAAGAGGACTTGATACCATGTATCTAGTCTCGCTCCCAGACTATATTCGTTTGCCGGGTCCAGAGTACCCTTGGTAGTGTGGGAGAGTATCGTTGAAACGCCTTCGTTGGCCTTGAGATCACTCTCATCCGGCGCGAGGTACGACGACGCGAACAAAAAACAAGCCAACGCTAGGCTAAGGGCCGCCAACCGGGCTAAAGCACCGCCCCACGTCCGGGCACCCGCAAAAAACAAGACCGTGAGGCCGAGGAACAATCCGAAGATCGAGCTTCTCTGACCGGTCAAAGCCAGCATTGCGGCCAGAATAAGTGCGGATATAAGCCAAAAAGGTCGTAATTTGCCTTCAGGTCGCGACGCCGCAAGTCCAAAGGCGATCAGGCAGCCAAGTTGGACGTATCGTCCCCATTCTTCCGCGTTACTAAATGTCGCGATCGCGCGGGTCACGCCATAGACGGCGATCGACTGGTAATTGTCCGTATTCTCGATCCAGTACTGTTCAAACCCGGGATAGCCAAACAACATTTGATAAACCCCGTAGGCTGAAGCCGCGATCCCGAGGAACACCACAGCCTTCATGACCCTCGGAAAAAACTCCGGGTCGCTATGCTGCCCAAAATAGAACCAAACCATCGGAACCAATACGAAAAGGCCGCCGCTAAGACCGACAAAGAGGCCACCCTGTATCGGGTTGAATATCTGGACCGTGCAGATCAGCGCCAATATCGAAACTGCCTTTGCAACCGGGGTCGCCACAAATATCGACAGCTTGTGCCGGTTCAGGACCAACAGAAACGCGAACAAAGCTACGAAAGGCGTAAGAAGATGGATAGGCTCGGAGCTGCTGTACGGCACTATCAGATATTGCATTCGCCGCAGCAGGCCTCGAAACGGTTCGAAAATGACCATGGCAAGTAGTCCGGCCTCAAGAGAGATCAAAAGAGGCAGCAGGACGGCCATTGTTATCGAACTGAGAGCAAACGCCCGCAATATCTGCCCGCCGGATGCAGCCGCCCAGACGGCCCCGGTCGCCATCAACTGCAGCAGCATAAATCCGAGGTACGATACCTTAAGTCGTGGCGTATTATATCTGCGAACTGGAGTATTCACGATGATTTGGGGCTAAACAGCTCCGCGGGCCGCGATCACGGCCGGAAGTGTTTTTAGCAGGATCCACCAGTCAAGCTGGAGCGACCAGGTGTCAATGTACTTAAGGTCGAGAGCGACCCATTCGTCAAACGACAGGTTGCTTCGGCCGGAGATCTGCCAGAGGCATGTCATGCCGGGTTTGACGCTAAAGCGGCGCTTTTGCCAGGACTGCTCAAGGTTTAGTGCATCGCGGATCGACAGGGGGCGTGGGCCGACCAGACTCATGTCACCGACCAGCACGTTAATAAGTTGTGGCAGCTCGTCAATGCTAAACTTACGCAGAAACCTTCCGACTCGCGTAATCCGGGGATCGTTGGTAATCTTAAAGATCGGTCCATCCTTCTCATTCAAATGTTCTATCTCATCCATGCGCGATTCAGCGTCGGAAACCATCGTTCGAAACTTGATCATAGAGAATCGACGCTTGTTATATCCCATGCGCTCCTGAGCAAAGAAGATCGGGCCGGGTGAATCCAGCTTTATTGCAAGGGCTGAGACGACAAACACGGGAGCACCGACGACCAGAAGCGTAGCCGAGATCAGCACATCGACAAGCCTCTTGACCTCAGTCCGCCAGCAAAACGGGGCCGTGCTTGTCAGGGACAACAGCGAAAGCCCTTGGAATTCTGTCGGTTTGATCTTGGCCAACTGATGCGGGAAGAAATCCGACAACAGATGCACCGCGATCCCCTGCTCCGCCAGGCGGTCGATGGCAGTCTTTATTTCAGAGTATTGGGATTTTATCGGCAGCGCGATCGCCGCCTCGTCAACTACACGGGTGTCAATGATATGAGAAAGCTCAGCGAATCCGCCGAGCCATGGTGCCCCGCCAGCCTCAAATTTGCTGAACATGGGCGAGCTGTCCAGAAAGCCTATTACCCTATAGCCGACCTCGCTGCGACGGGCAATCCTATTCATGAACTTTTGAGCTCGGGGTCCACCACCGATCACCAATAGAGATTTCGTGTTTATTCCCCGGCGTCTGAATAAATGCGACACGCGATAAACTGCCATTCGCAACCCACTAACAAAAGCAATGCCACAGAGGCAGAATAGGAGCACTGTCAATAATGTGATCGTTTTCCATCCACCCAACTGTGCCGCGATAAGTAGCGCGACTGAGGATGCTCCCACCGCCTTTGCAACGTCGACGATAGCGTCTCCGGTATTTCTCAGCCTATAAGATTGGTAAAGGCCATACGCTTTGAAGCAGAGGTGCCACACGATCAGCAGGGCCGCACAGAGTATTGCGTTCGAAAGCTTTACACGCGTGATGAGAAAATCTTCTGTGTAATCCGCGACACTCATTTGGGCGTGGGGCGAATACATGATAACGATCGAAGC
>JAYVDQ010000049.1:0-2714 GCA_043749325.1 Chloracidobacterium sp.
GTCGAGCGAATCCTCGCGTTATTTTCTTCTTGCCGCATAAAAACACAATGATAAGGTTTTAATTTCAAATGCTCAAATTGACATAAATGGTCGTATTGATTGAACATAAAAGGGTTTATGGGAAAACGTCCACGAATCGGCATTACAATGCGGCTGGAGCTGCAAACTCAGCGTTTCTATCTCGGCCGCGACTACAGCGAGGCCGTCGAGGCCGCAGACGGCGTCCCCGTGCATATTAGTTTGATCCCTAAGCCTGAGTATATAGCTGATGTTTTGTCCGATCTGGACGGGATATTGCTGCCCGGCAGCAATACCGATGTCGATCCGCATTATTACGGCGAGGAGCCGCATCACAGACTCGGCCCTGTGATCCCGGTCAAAGACGAGACCGACATGCTCGTGCTCGAAGAGGCCGAACGCCTGAATCTGCCCGTGCTTGCCATCTGTTTCGGTATGCAGGTGCTGAACGTCGTCCGCGGCGGCACGCTGGTCCAGGATATCGAATCGCAGTTGCCAAAGAGCTACAAGCACGAACAGGGTGTTCCAGCGACGCGAAATTCGCACAGCCTGAAGATCGCAAAGGGAAATCTGCTCGCCGATCTTCCAGCAGTAAAGAACACCAAAGGCCCGGTGCGGGTCAATTCATCGCATCACCAGGCTGTGAACAAGGTTGGCAAGAATCTAAAGGCTATTGCGTGGGCAAAGGACGGCGTGATCGAAGGAATCCAGGACACGCGTAAAAACCGATTCGTGCTTGGTGTTCAGTGGCACCCTGAGATCTCGGCGGATTTTGACCATATCTCGCGGGAGATATTTGAGCTGTTTGTTGAAAAATGCCGGACAGCACGAAAGAAGCCGTAACTAACCGTGAACTTATTCGTATTACATTAGTGTTAGTGGGGATATGAAAGTTAAAGTAATTTATTAACATATCTATAAATAATTTATTTACAGCAATTATATAGACTAAGTTGAAGTGACTTTATATACCTTCACAGGGCCTGATCAGAGCAGTTTTGGAAAGTTGAGAGTTAATTAATAATGGATAATCCAGTCATAATTGGTGTCATTTCATGGTTCGTGCCTGGTGCGGGCCACCTTTTGCAGGGGCGATATATTCGCGGCGGGATTATCGTGGCCGTCGTTTGGATAATGTTCGCGATCGCGGTTGTCAGCGGCGGAGCCCACTATCCCGGGTTCGATTTTAAGGACGGGGCATTGCTCTATTTGCTCAATGTTTTTGCACGTTTTGGCAATGGCCTCGGGGCAATTGTGAGCTTTATTATGGCCGGAACGCCGTCACCGCAGGTAGCGGCCCTGGCAACATTTGAGTACGGCGGCAGAGTCCTCGAGGGTGCCGGGCTGCTCAATTATCTCGCGACGATCGACGCCATCGATATCGCACTCGGGAGGAAAAAATGATCCATTTTATATATTTGGTCGGATTCGCGTTTTTCGTCTCGATAGCCTTCGCCGTTTTTTCGAACGGCACGACCCACGAGCGAGTGATCTACGGCATCAAGACATTTGCCCAATTCGTCGTCGTCAGCCTCGTTTTAGCGTGGCTGCTCTACTTCATTCCATGGTAAATCGATGGGTTTGATCGAAACCGAAAGCCTTGTCATAAAGAGCTACGCGCTGGCGGAAGCGGATCGGATAGTCGTGCTTTTGACGCATGATCATGGTATGGTTCGCGGCGTGGCCAAAGGGGCGAAACGGCTCAACAGCAAGTTTGGGAGTGGGCTCGAGCCGTTTTCGGTTGTGCAGGCGACGTATTTTCAGAAAGACGCAGTCGAGCTGGTTTCGATACAGAAGGTCGAGCTAGTACGCTCTAATTTCGACGCGGCGGGGAATCCGGATTTTCTACAGAAATTCTCATATTTGGGCGATCTGCTGGTAACGATGTCGCCGCCGCACGATCCAAATGAAACGCTTTATCGAATGGTCAATGCCTGCGTCGAAACAGCTGCGGCTGATACGGCAACTCTTTTGAGCACAGGTGTTTACTTTGAATTATGGATGCTTCGTCTGGCCGGGTATTTGCCTGATTGGAGCAAATGCGACGGGTGCGGGCGGACGTTTGACGACGCTGAGGAAGCAAATGTTCAGGCGAATTATCATTTGATGTGTTTGTCGTGCCGCGGGGGTTCGGCCCCGCGTCAGTTTGGCGGCGTCAGCCGTGCGATTGCGGCGGCGGCGAGGCGATTGGGACCCGGGGAATTTGCGAAATATACATCAGACAAACACGGCGAACTAAAATCGATCTCAATTATCTTAAAGCAAATGGTCTCGACTGCGATCGGCAGGGAAGTCGTCGGCGAGAAATCGCTGGCAATCAATAGCTAATTTTTACCTCGGAGACGCGGAGATAAAACATGAAACCACAGATGGACACAGATGAACACAGATAAGAAACGACTAGAACAGCGTTTATCTGATCGAACAGTTTTGCATCCGTTATGCCCGGTCTTAATCTGTGTTCATCCGCGTTTATCTGTGGTTAATTTCTTCCTCAGCGGCTCAGCGGTTTATTATTTCTAAAGGCACATGAAACGGATCGGATGGCTCATCTCAAAGTATTTGCTGCGGACGATCGTTCCGTACTTTGCCTTTTCGTGGCTGCTTTTGAGCGTGATCCTGTTTGTGCAGCAAGCGAGTCGATATTCGGACATTTTCTTTAACGTCAATATCCCCGCAAATCTGATCTGGCAACT
>JAYVDQ010000050.1:0-2494 GCA_043749325.1 Chloracidobacterium sp.
GAGCTTTCGCCGCCTGAAAGGATCGTTTCGGCGATGCGAAGAGCCGGAATATCGGGGCTGTCCGATCTTGGGCCGAGATAACTGATCGCCACGGCGGGAAACGGCACATTCGGGGCCGTCTTTGCGTATCGAACCTCTTTCGTCTTGGCGGGTTCCACCTCAGTTACTCGCGGGATCGAAGCACTAGGCTTTGCAACCTTTCCAAGATATTTCTCCGTCCACGAATCAATTTTTTTTTGGTCAAAATCACCAACGACGATCAAATACGCATTGTCCGGACGATAAAATAAACTGTGAAATGCCCGTGCGTCCGCTGATGTTGCGGCATTTAGTTGATCTAAATTACCAATAACACCGCGTTTGTATGGATGTTTCGTGTAGGTCAGGCTGCCGATGTACTCATTAAACTGGCCATAGGGCTGGGCGAGCACGCTTTGGCGGTATTCTTCTTTGACCACGTCGCGTTCGGAGGCAAAATTAGTGTCGTCCACATTCAGATTTGCCATGCGCTCGGCTTCGGCCCAGAGGAGCGTTTCGAGGTAGTTTGACGGCACGACTTGGTAGTAATTGGTGAAATCGTCCCACGTCGAGGCGTTATTAAATCCGCCGACATCCTCAGTAAGCCGATCCATCTTCTCATTCGGCATGTTTTTCGTGGATTTGAACATCATATGCTCAAACATATGTGCAAATCCCGATTTGCCCTGCGGATCATTCTTGCCGCCGACGTTATACCAAACATGAATGGCAACCGTGGGGCTCGAATTATCCTGAAGAGAGACAACTTTTAAGCCGTTTGGCAGGGTACGCTCCTTGATGTCGAGCGGTGCTACTTTCACCTGGGCGAAAGCCGCGACGTTAAGCACCGCCGCCACAGCCAGCATTAATGCAATTTTTCTCATAAATCAGTCCTTTTATTGAATTATCTATTGCTGATAGTCGTAAAAGCCCTTTCCGCTTTTGCGGCCTAGCCATCCAGCGTCGACATACTTTTTTAGCAACGGGCACGGGCGATATTTCGGGTCCCCCAACCCTTCATGCATTACATTAAGTATTGCAAGGCAAACATCTAAACCAATGAAATCTGCGAGCGTCAGCGGGCCCATCGGGTGATTCATGCCGAGCTTCATGATCTCGTCGATAGCCTCCTTAGTAGCGACGCCTTCGTGCAAGGCGAAAACCGCCTCGTTTATCATCGGCATCAGCACTCTATTAGATACAAATCCGGGATAATCGTTGCACTCTACCGGCGTTTTTCCGAGCTTTTCGGATAACGCTTTCACTTTTGCGTAAGTCTCATCGGATGTTGCAATTCCACGGATAACCTCAACCAGCTTCATAAGGGGAACGGGGTTAAAAAAATGCATTCCAATGACCTTATCAGGACGTTTAGTAGCGGCGGCGATCTTTGTGATGGAGATTGACGAAGTGTTGGACGACAAAATAGCATCTGAACCGCAAATCCGATCGAGATTTTCAAAGACCTGCTTCTTGATCTCGAAATTTTCTGACGCCGCCTCGACCACCAGGGTGCAATCCTCCATATCTGCCAAAATTGTTGTGGTACTGATATTGCCGAGAATTTCGGCCTTTTGCTCCTCAGTCATTGTTTCTTTTTTTACGAAACGGTCGAGGCTCTTGCCAATGTTAGCAAGGCCGCGCTCGACAAATTCCTCTGAGACATCGCACATTATAACGTCAAATCCAGCTCCGGCCGCGGTCTGGGCAATGCCGTTGCCCATAGTTCCCGCGCCGATAACTCCAATAATTTCAGTCATTAAATAGATCCTCGTCAATTTTTAAAATAAAGCCGAAAGATAAAAATAGTCGAAATTGGTGACCAAAACAAACAAGCGGCGAGATTTGAGGGTCTCGCCGTCGGTTCCGGACAAATTATTGTGATAGTTACTGCCAACTATTTGGTGGAGGGGGCTGCGGTGGAATGTTGAAAGCGTTTTGCGGCGTACCGCCGAGGTAGAAAGCTTTTCCCTCGTCGCCTGCCAAAAATACAAGACCAAACACGCCGGCCGCAGTTCCCAGCGGGAACGAGAGACATGACAAAATGCTGCCGACAATTCCCCAGGTACGAGCGTCCGGCTTTTCCTTGAAAACTTTATAGCCGCCTAATATTTGCGGTAATATAAAGATCAAACCGATGATCGCAAGAACAAAGATCATCGCGATAAACGCGATACCAACTATCTGCTCCTCTCCCCTTCGCCCACCGATCAGCATGCCGATACCGATTCCACCGTATATCAGGCCGATAATGATCATTGCGAAGGCCTGTAATCCTGCGTGAGCCATCAGGAAAATTCCGACCAGCTTATTTTTTTCTTTCGAAGTCATGTTTTCACCTCATATACCGAGCCAAATCTCACACTCGAAATTACGGAATGCAACCCGGATTTGTTGCAAAAATCGTATCAATCACGCTCGACGGCCAAAGCTACCGAATTGCCGCCGCCCAAACAAAGGGCCGCTACACCCCGTT
>JAYVDQ010000051.1:0-6387 GCA_043749325.1 Chloracidobacterium sp.
TACCGCACGCGACATCCGGAACGGGCGTCGTAGTCTTCAATCTTGTACTGAAGCCAGGCATTCCCGGCTCCATAATTCTAAACCCCACCGTCAGTCTCGACACCTCCAGGACGGTCGACAACGTAAGTTCCAACAACTCCGCGACGACAACTATTGCAGTAGTCATTGACGCGACGTTACTTGGTTTCGAAGTTACACAGGCGATCCAGGATCTACAGAACAGTGTTCCCCTGGTTGCCGACAAACCAACGTTTATTCGAGCTTATGTAATATCAAATGGGGCGGCAGGCAGGGACATACCGGTCTCGGCCGCCCTTGTCGGAACAAATTCTAATGGAATAAATAACGGAAGATTAATTCCGGGTAACCCCGCTGGAAAGACCAAGCTCTCTCTGATCCCTCGACGGGCCGTACTGCTGGATAGTTTCTATTTCGAATTACCCGCCAACTGGATCAAGGCCGGAACGCTGCAATTTAGAATTGAAAGTCCCGACCTCTCTTTTACATGCAGCGAGCCGGATGGAACTCCAAATTGTGCGACAACTGTAACTTTTCAGAAGATGAAGAAGCTAAGCATAAATTTTATCGGTGTTACGTGGAAAGACGTGAGCAATGTTTCGCACGCGCCAGCCCTCGAAGACTTAGTAGAAACCGCAGGAGAAATACAGGCGCGGTTTCCGATGTATGAGTTTGATTCGGAGATAAGCTCGACTACAATCACTGATAATCCTTGTACGGTGCCGTTGGGCACGATATTGGATACAATCAACAGTTTGCGAACGACCGATATTAGCAATGGTAAAGGAACAAAGACGTATTACATGGGGTTGCTGCCCGATCAATCCACTTGCGGCGATGATTACACCCATAATGGAATCGCTACTTCCCCGGGCAATGCATCTCTCGTTTTCTTAACCCGAAACGGAATTGTCGGCACCGGCGGGAGCATTCCATTAATGGACGGCAACTCCCGGGCACACGAGCTGTCCCACAATACCGGTATCGTACATACATCCTCTGGTGCAGGTGAACTGAGGCCGGCCGCGGATTACCTGCCTGCCGATGGACGTATCAGCACCGGCCGAACAGAATATGGTGCCGACACTGCCTATGGATTCGACATCTATAATTCAAGCAGCAACCGCGACGGGGCACGGATATTTGAAGATACGACTTATGACTTCATGTCATATCAAAGGCCACGGTGGGTGTCGGTATTCAATTACAATAAGCTTTTCAATTCGATCGGAGTCGATACCGGAACCAGCGCAATCGAAGTAGACCCGAACGCACCACTTGTGACGCAAACCGTGCAGGTTAGCGGCAAAATTTCACTTGCTCCTGATACCGGCACTATATCGCCATTGTTCGTCAAGAACACGAACGCTTCGATTTCGCTACCCGTGGCAGGCGGTTACGAAATTCGACTCGAGACTGCGACGGGACAGCTAATTGCGGCCTACAGCTTTGACCCTCTGACCGATGCGGATGGCGGCTTTGGAAGTTATTCGCTCGTGCTGCCCTGGGATGCAAATGCGAAACGAATCAGGCTGATGCACAACGGCCAGGAACTCGCGTCGCGCCAAGCCTCGGCCAACGCGCCAACGATCACCGTAACGTCTCCAAACGGGGGCGAGACGTTGAGCGGTTCGACGGCAACATTTACCTGGACGGCAGCCGATGCGGATGGCAATCCGCTATCGTACAGCATCGACTACAGCCCCGACGGCGGCGCGACGTGGTCGGCGCTTGCTACAGGATTGTCGTCAGCCACCTATACGGCGGATATTACCAAGCTGCCGGCCAGCACTCAGGCATTAATTCGAGTAACCGCGAGTGATGGCTTTAATTCGACAACGGATCCATCAAACGCTATATTTACTGTGTCTCCGCACGCACCCCAGGCTTCGATCTCTTCGCCGGAAAACAACCACCTATACGCCGGCGACCAGACAATTACTTTGAACGGCATGGGTATTGATATTGAAGATGGAATTTTGGAAAGCTCACGCGTGAGTTGGGGTTCTAATCTCAATGGCACGCTCGGTACAGGCAGCTCCATCTCCATTAATGCGTCGACGCTCACGGAAGGCACGCATACAATTACGCTGACGGCGACGGATAGCACAGCACGGCCCGGCACCACAACCATAACCATTAGGGTCTTTCGTATAGCCCCCGTACTCCCTGCCACCCTGACAGTCGGCCCAACCAGCCTGTCCTTGACTGCGAGTTTTGGCACGGTACAGAGTGCTCCGCAAACCGTTGCGATTCGCAATAGCGGCGATGGGGCGTTGACATGGTCTGCGACAGCTGACCAGCCGTGGATCAAACTGGGTTCCACCGGCAGTTCGGCGCCGTCGAATCTCTCGATCACCGCCGATCCGACCGGTCTGGCGCCTGGCCAGTACGCAGGCCAGGTCACGATCACATCAGCCGGCTCCGCGAATTCGCCTCAGACCGTGCAGGTGGCATTTTCTGTTACTCCGCTTGTCACTGTTTCAGGCCGCGTATTAACGTCCGACGGCCGCGGTCTGCGAAGTGCAACCGTGTCGCTCACGGATTCGAACGGCGTCGTTCGAACGGCAACGACCAGCTCGTTCGGTTTCTTCTCATTCGACAACGTCACAACCGGACGATCCTATACGATAAGGATAGGGTCGAGACTTTTTCGGTTTGCACCGCGAACGGTGCAGGTCGATGGCAACCTGACGCTTGCTGATTTTGTGGGACTCGAATAAGCGGGGCGTTTATCCATTCAAAAAATGATGGGAATGATAAGAGATTTTCCGGGTTCCGGGAGAAACCTTTCGACAAGGTTACCCCCCGAAATAACCCGGTAACCACGGCGACGGATGCCCTCATAGTGGAAACCCGCCCGATGGTATTTTTAAGTGCTTCGAGATCGTGCGTAAACTCAAACCCGAACCTACCTGTAACTGGCAGATCCAATCCGCTCTCGATGTGGCTGAGCAACCAACTGAACCGAAACAACGTTTTTAGTTTGCGGTATCAGGAACGTCGTGTCTGCCGGGTTGTCGACATATGAGGCGGTTTATTTCCTGTGAGGAATTCTTTAAGCTCGTGCTTGATCAGCTCAAAACATTCACAGGCCTGGGATTTTAAACCCTCGAGATCGATCACCTCGATCCTTCCACGGCTATACTTAATGAGACCGTCTTCCTGAAGGCTATGAGCGATCGTGCCGATGCTTGTTCGCTGCACGCCGAGCATATAGGCGAGAAATTCCTGTGTAAGAGACAAGTGACAGTTGCCAGAGCGTTCGCACATGACGGAAAACCAGCGACAGAGACGCGATTCGGCGGTATGAAACCGATTGCAAGCGGAGGTCTGAGCAAACTGTCTGAGAACAACGTCGGTGAATCGGAGGGAAATGTCATGAAATACAGGGCTTTTGCGAAATAGCTCGGCAACGGTGTCGATAGGCACGCGAAACCCTTCCGATCGCGCCTGTACCAGGGCCTGATACGGCATCTCGTTTTTGCCAAACAACCCGGACATCCCCACGACCCCTTCGAAACCGACGTATCCGACCTCGCAAGTGGAACCGTCCTCCAGTACGGAAAGGAGAGAGATCATACCGTTGTTGGGGAAATAACAATGCTCTATGGGATCTAAATAGTCAGCGAACACCGTACCTATCGACATGGTAATGGGTTCCATGTGGCGAGCAATGGAGAGAAAATCTTCAGGCGGCAATGCCGACAATAGATGGTTACTAATGGGCGGTCGCGGTTTCGATGCGTCGTAAAGCATATCAAAAAGGGGGATGAGCTGAGAAACTTAAAGTATGGAAGAACATAACATAAAAACTTCGTTGCCGAAACATTGACGAGTGTTTGACGTAGTTGACGTGGGCCCGGATATTTGAATCCAAAATACCGTTGAATTTGCCGATTCAAGGGACAGCTTTCACAGCCAAGAATTGCATGAGGCTCGCGGAAAAGACATGGAGCTAACGTTATATCTACTTAAGATACCTGCGGCCGCGGAGTCTTTCAGGCAGCAGATCTCCGTCGGGATCGTTGCCTTCGTCCTTGCCGTAACCAAGGTTTTTCATCAATTTTGTCGGAGCATTACGTATTTTCATAGGCACGGGCAGATTGCCAAATTTCCTGGCATCCTCCATGGCCTCACCGATGGCGTTTGTTGCAGAGCGATCTTTGGCTGCGTTCGCCAGGTATGCGACACCGTGCGCCAAATTCAAGGTACATTCGGGCATGCCGATCGTTTCGACGGCACGAAATACGGCATTTGCGACCACCAAAGCGGTCGGTTGCGCGAGGCCGATGTCTTCGGATGCGAAGATCACCATCCGGCGGGCGATAAATTTCGGGTCCTCCCCGCCTTCGATCATGCGGGCGAGATAGTACATCGCCGCGTCGGGACGGCTGGCCCGCATCGATTTGATAAACGCGCTGATGACGTTGTAATGCTCCTCGCCCTTCTTGTCGTACCGCAGAAATTTCGATTGTAGCGTCTCTTTGAGCGTTTCGAGCGTTATCTCGTCGTAAAGTTTCGAAGTGTTCTCAAGCATCGTTATAGCCTGACGGGCGTCGCCGTTTGCCATTTCGATCAGCCAATCTTTTGCCTCCGCTCCCAGTTCAAATCCGGTTCGGTCTATGATCGCCGCCATGTTTTCGGGTGAAAGCTCTTCGAGCACAAAGACGCGCATCCTCGATAGCAATGCGGGAATGATCTCGAAACTCGGATTTTCGGTGGTCGCGCCGATCAGGACAAGCTCGCCGCTCTCGACAAACGGCAGCAAATAATCCTGCTGGGCTTTATTAAAACGATGTATCTCGTCGAGGAATAGCACCCGCGGTCGGCCATCGATCGACGGCGTTTTGACGATCTTGCGGATGTCATCCTTGCCGGCGGAAACGGCCGACAACTCATAAAATTCGGCATTTATGGCGTTGGCGTAGATACGAGCGAGCGTTGTCTTGCCGGTTCCGGGCGTGCCCCACAGGGCAAATGAGAAAATATGGCCCTGCTGGATGGCGAGCCGCAGCGGTTTACCTTCGCCGACAAGATGTGACTGGCCGACAAATTCATCGAGGCTCGCGGGGCGGATTTGATTGGCGAGAGGCTCCATATTTCCTGAGTGAAGCCATTATAACGCACAAAGAAAAAAGACGGTTCCGGAGAACCGCCATTTGCGAAAAAATTAAATGTTCGGGAAGCGATGCCTTCTTTGTTAATATTCCTTGTCTTTGATCACATCGACATGCATGTCCGGCACGAGCCAGACCTGGCTTGACGTGAAATCCAAAACATCTTTCATGACAAAGGTCTTGCCGCCATCCATTCGCTGGGCCTTGACGCGATGGAGGTCGATGCCCTTAACATCGTATAAAACGAAAGGCGGACGAACGTCGTTCGCGATGTAACTTATCTCGACGTCGGTCATCGCCAGACCTTTGACATGACGAATAAAAAAGCCGTAGGCCGGAAGTTCGCCGAACATTGTCGGCTCCGGATAAGCGTCCTCTTTTTCCGGCGGATTCAAAGCCGCTTGTTCCTTTGTGCCGCCGCCTTTAGCGTAGATGCGGATATTGCTGAGCCGCACGTCCTCGATATAATTGTTAGGGATACCGCTGATGATCGACGCTTGTTTGGGATCGGCGTTGTAAATGACAAAGTTGCTCAGGATCACGCGGCGGAGTTTGCCTACGGTTGTCGTTTCCTTTGGGCCGCGGGCGCGGTTGCCGAGCCGCATAAAGATAGGCGAATTTGCGATGTCGCGCATCGTGATATTGGTGATAGTGACATCCTCGAGCAATGCTCCGTCGACCGCTTCGAGGGCGAGGCCGCGGCAGTAATCGAAAACAATGTTCGAGATCGTTATGTTCTTAAAACCGCCGTTCGATTCCGTGCCGAATTTTACACGGCCGGTCGGGCTGAACGTGCCGTTTGACGTTCGATAATCCCGTTTATACGTGCCATCGAGCATCGTGCCTTCGTCATAGCCGCTGACCTCGCAATTGGTGATCGTGACGTTCTCGGTCGAGCGCGCATAGCCCAGACCGTGTGAGCTTTTCAGGCAGATGCCGTCGTCAAAGGGCGAATTGACCGTGGTGTTTGAGACCCGCACGTGCTTGCAGGCATCGATGTCGATGCCGTCGCGGTTGGTGTCGATCTTTAGGTTATCGATCGTGAAATTATCGACGCCGGTAGCAAGGATCGCAAAGTGGCCCCCGTGGAGGATCGAAATGTCTCGGATTATCACATTGCGGCAGAGTTTGAGGCTGATCGATTTGTTACCCCACCCGTCTTCTACGGCATCCTTCAGACTCGGATAGCCAAAAGGTTGTGCCTGCGGATCGGCTTTCCAATTATTAATGGCATCGTTTTGAGCCTGCG
>JAYVDQ010000052.1:0-4988 GCA_043749325.1 Chloracidobacterium sp.
CAATAGGGCTTCCATCAATGAGAACGCGATAGTATCTGCCATTGATTCCTGCCTGGTTAAAGTCGTCTGCTGCATAAGACACGACGGTTCCCTTCTTGAACTTACCGGTCAGATTGTAATCGCACTCGACCCGATCGCCGACTTTGTATTTTGCTTGGGCGAATGATAACGAGTTTGCCGCAAATATGAAAACCATAGTTGCAATTGCGGCAAATACCATTTGTTTTTGCCAATTTGAGTTTGTTAGTTTTTTCATTTTAATTTCCCTTTTTTCTCTATTTGTTCGGCAGGCGCACCGACTCCGAAAGTTTGAGCGCGCTGTTCGGGCAAATCCAATCGCCGAATTTGTCTTTGAAGCAGCTGTATTGCGCCTCATAAACCGTGCGAAGGGTGCTGTCGGTGTGGCGAACGCACAGGATAAATTTGGTTTTGACCGGGTTAATTGTCGCGCCTTGCGGCGCTCCGTCGTGCATCAGTCCTTTGCCGGTCAAACGATTGACATAAGATGCGCCGAGCTGAAACGTCTCGAAAGTGATCCCGGTTTTGAGCCCGTTCGCCGTGTCCCGATATCTCTCGAACAGGACGCGCTGGAAAAGTCCGGCGGACGGCATCGCGGTTTTGGAAACTATTCCGGGGGGTTCGTTAAACTGACATTCGGGTGCGGTCGGCGGCGGTTCGGCGTTTGCCCACGCTTTGATAAAAGGGACTTTGACGTAGGCCTTTGTACCGATCCCGCCCTTCGGATCATCGCATAGAACCTGATACGAATCCGCTCCTTCGGCAATCATCATATCTTTGATGACGGTGCATTTCTCAAAGTATTCTTCCGCACCCATTGCCATCGGCGAAGCCAACACGCGGTCACCAACTTTGAAACGTCCGGTCTGAGCAGGTTTGTTTCCCGCCCGTTGCGGTTCATCGCCCTGCGGTTTGTCTTTCGGCGGTGAAGTATTTTTGCCCCACTGTAACGGTTTTCCGCCAACTTTGCAGCCACCCTGTTCAAAAACCTCTATAAGGGACGATTTGTTTATCTCAAATTTGTAGCTGGCCGACGGGGTGTATTGATTAACTCCTAGTGCTTCGCAGTATTTTTCGTTCGGGCAGCTAAGAACCTTGAAGTTGTGCGGGGAACGCGGGCATTCGTAAAGCACGTTATATTGAATTTCGGTTTGCGCTGCAACCTCGAAAGACGCGCCGAAGATCAATACGGTGATTGCGATGGCGGCAAAAACTAACCGTTTTTGCCAATTTGAATTTGTTAGATTTTTCATTTAGGTTCCTTTTATTGCACTCTTGGAACATTTACCGTATCACCCATTTTTACTATGTCCTCTGAACCGATTTCCCACTCGCCAAAGGAATTGACGAAGAAATTGATAGTGCTTATCCAGTTTTGAGAAAGCCGCACCCCACTGCGATAGAAGGTCTTATAGTGAAAGGTTGCTTTTACCAGTTGGATGATCGTACCCGGTTTGCCGCCGATATCCTGGCGATATACCCATGGCCGCGTCGCACCCGGTTGGACAGATGTGACCTCTATCGCTACCGCCCCGTCCAGGCCTCTGGCAGCGGATTTTTCACCCTTGCGGCAGCGGATTATCTTCTTGAAAAGCTCAATGTTTGGCCGCGCCCCATTCTTAACCTTTGGTTGTTCTACGGGACAGGCCATTATCGGGCGGTCGGCTGACACGGTGTTATCTTCGTCAACCGTCGATTTTCCAACCGGTATCGCTGTCGTTTCATACTTGAACGAAGCCGCTCCGGCCAGAAGCCGCATGGATTCTACCGTGCAATCATGTCCGTCAAGGTACATTCCGGCTTTCGCATAACTGTCGAGCAGCACGCGATAGATCCTGCCATCCTGAAAGTCGGTTTTTCGCAGCGGTACGACGGTTCCTTTTTCCCACTGCTCCATGCCCGTTCTGTCACACTCGACCCGATCCCCGGTTTTGTATTTATTCGCGGCCGTTTTAGCCGTGCCGGACTGAGTTAACGGCGTTTGACCGTTTGTATCGGGGGCTGGTCGTGGTTTCGTCGAGGGTTTCGCTCCTTCGATCAGACGCATAACGTCGCGTTGAGCATACCCTGTGTAGCCGTCCCGATCATATACAATGGTGAAAAAGCGGCCCGTGCTTCCGATCTCCGTCACGACGGCTTTGAACCACCCCTCGGCCCGCTTAATTTCTACCTTATCGCCAACCTCGTAGTTCTGATTCATGTCCTGCGCCGCCGTCGGCGAATTTACTGCCACAATAAAAATAACGGCCGCGACAGCTGCAAATACACATTTCCTGTGGCAGTTAGAACTAGCTGATGTTTTCATTTTCACCTCGCGGAAATTTGTCGTCCATACATTAATGCGACATAATCGCATCGATCGGCTCAAATTATTTTGAGTAGAGCTACGCTAATAGTTGTGAGCCGATATGGCGGTACGTTCCGAACTATCTAAATTGGTGATGTTCGTATTTGGGATCTTCGCTGAGCGAAAACCCTTTCAGGAAATTCCACCCGGCGGCGTTGGTTTCCGATGCCGTGTCGTAATACCAGTGAGTGTGGTTTTTGATCTCGGTAAGTTCGCATTTGAAACCGGCTGTTATAAGGGCGTCGCGGGTTGCTCGGACTACTGTCAGCGGGAAATATTCGTCATTGGTCCCGACCCAGATGGCCATCGGTATCTTGCGAGTCGCACTTTCGATATAGGGGCTGCTATCCCCGTGCAAAGCTCCCGCATGGATGGCGGTGGCGGCGAAATACTCGGATTCCAACAGCGAAAGCAAAAGCGATTGCCCGGCCCCGGCCGAGTGGCCAAAGAGGTACACGCGGCGGGCGTTTATCGGATATTTTGCTTTTAACGCCTCGACAATCTCGTAGATAAAGTCAGGTCCGTCGCCGGGGATCGTCCAACCCTGGGTGTTGAGCGCGTCGGGGCCGACAATGATCAACCCTTCCTTTTTTGCCAGGTCCTTCCATTTCTCCACGAGCGAATTACCGGTTCGGCCCGAGCCATGAAGCAAGACGATAAGCGGAACCGGCTTTGTCTTATCGAGTTTGTCGGGAACATAAAGGTAATAGACGCGGTCTTTGTTCTGCGAGCGGATGATCTCCTTTGTGATCTGATCGGCACGGGCTGCGGTAGAGGTCAGAATCACGGTGAGAGCGAAGACTAGTAGGATGCGGAACTTCATATAGATTATTCTCTTTAGATTTTCAACATCTTCTCACATTGGAACCGCGAGAATCCATTTATTGTGAGTCAGGTTTCGGATTTGGCAGCATCTGTTTATTCCAGACGGAAAACTGACCTCTAAGCCTATCGAATACCTCAACCTTTTTGGCTTTAAGGTCAACCTTTTCGCCAAGATCGACAGAAAGATCAAAAAGATGTTCCTTCCCCGATTCGTTCAGGTATTTCCAGTTTCCCACACGTGCTGCCTCTTGAAGTTTGGTTCGCCAAAACAGAGTTCGATCATAGACGTCTCGTGCCCCCTTGCAAACGGGCATTAAGTCCTCACCGTCCAGCGGGTACGAAGGGTCGGGCTTCGTGCCCGTAACAGCGAGAATTGTCGCCGTCCAATCCATTGTCGTAGCGGCTTGCTCAGTTGTCCGGCCAGCCGGGACCACGCCGGGCCATCGAACAATTGCCGGGACTCTGATGCCGCCTTCCCATAAGTCCATTTTCTGAAAGGAGAACGGCCAGTTGTGAGAGTAACGTTCGCCGCCGTTGTCACTCGTAAAGATGACGAGGGTGTTGCGCTCCAACTTCGCGGTTTTTAGTGCTTGCAGCACTCTCCCGATTCCAGCGTCCATGCTCTTCATCATCGACCCGTAAATTTTCAGCGATCCGCCTTCTTTCATGGGCCCTTCGCCGTGAGTTGTATGGTTAATGGCGGCGTCCTCGGGGCCCTCCCATGGCGAATGCGGTGCCGTGTAATGGAGGCTGAGATAGAACGGCTTGATTCGGCTGCGCTTGACGAACTGCACGGCCCGCTCTGAAAGAAGGTCCGTCAAATAACCTATACGTTCCACGGGTGCGAGATTTTCCCAGAGATCAGGGCCGCCGAAATCACTGGATCTATGCGTGAAGTAGTCTCCGGCTCCGCTGAGAATGCCAAAGAACTCATCAAAGCCGTGACGGTTGGGGCCAAATTCAGGCTTCCAGCCAAGATGCCATTTGCCAAACAAGGCTGTTTCGTAGCCATTGCCCTTCAAAAGGGACGCGATGGTCGGGTGTTCGGGCGGCAGTCCCTTATCCAGATCACGGTTTGTTAACGGCTCGTGAAGGCCAACTTCCAGCCGTTGTGGATAGCGCCCGGTCACGAATGCACATCTCGTCGGGGTACAGACAGGGGCGGCGGCGTAAGCGCTTAAGAATTTTGTGCCCTGCCTCGCCAGTTCATCGAGAACCGGGGTCCGATAATCCGGACGGCCGTAGCAGCTAAGATCTCCGTAACCGAGATCGTCAGCGAGTATGAACAGAATATTAGGACGATTTGACGATGCCGGCGTGCCGCGGCTAACAGCCGTGAGAGCTGCGGAGCCTGCGGTGGCGGCGATAAATTCGCGGCGAGTGACTTTCATTGTCATTTTTGAGTATCTATCTTCCAACCGTTGGATCTGGCTCGTTAACATGAGCGAGTGTACGCAAGTAATCTTTCGCCCCAAGTGCCCTGTAAGCGGAGGATTTCAGAAGGCTGTTGGAACATTGACTCTGTCGGAACTATGAACCTTTATACTGAGATTTACAAGTCTAAGCTGACGCGAAAAACAGCCTTAGCATGTTACGAAGCCTAATGAAAAAATACTTATCTGAAACAGTCTATTTTTGATCTGAACTAACAACTGTCGGCCGCTCAGTTTAAACACCGGTCTTATCCGTGGATCAAACGCACCGCGGAGCTTATGCTTTTTGGATTGGTCTGCGGTATCTCGTGGCCTGTATTTTTCAGTTCGATCAGGCGCGACATGGGGATCGTTTTTTGCAGGCG
>JAYVDQ010000053.1:0-3338 GCA_043749325.1 Chloracidobacterium sp.
GGCCGTGGTAGCGTTCCGACTGGTAATCAACACCACCAAGAGTGACGGCACAAAAACCGTGGGCAACAACCTTAACACCGGCACTTTCGTTAAACGAAAAGGCATCTGGCAAGCCGTCGCCTGGCAGTCAACCATCGTTCCAAAACCTGAACCGACCGGCCAAGCGCAATCTACTGAGTCCAACCCGGCGCAGTTTGTAAGCACGCCAACCGCATCCGGCACACGCACCTACCTGAAAGGCTCGAAAGGCGGATGTTATTACCTGGCTTCCGGCGGTAAAAAGGTCTATGTCGGCCATGAGTTCTGTAAATAAATATTTACAATACTCGCCGGGACGATCCGTTTACGATGTATCTTTTCGGGAGCGATAAAAAAGACGGGCCACCAAGGCCCGCCGTTCTTTCCTGATTTATCTTGGCATTATCCGAGCTGAAATACGTTATTCAACAACAAACTCACAAGATTTACTTTACCGGCAGTCCGAGGATCGTATTGATTACGCCCGGTGAGAGCGTCTTCGAATCCGAGACCATAGCCCTCGCTAAGTATCTGTCGATTTTCTCCGATCGTCGGTGAGTAAAAATCGTAAATCCCGTCTGCACCTACGTAAGGATCGTTGTAATAAACGCGGCCTCTGCCGCTGCCCCTGGCGGTTCGTCCATCCAGCAAACCTTGAAGATATCCCTGGACCAAAACCTGACTTAATATCTGGGTAATATACCCGCCGGTGCCTCCACGCTGGCCGAACAAGGCGGCGATTGGGAGCGAATTAAGTAGCCCGCCAGAATAAGGTGAGTAGTTGTCATACTGCGGCGGGGCATAATCTGCATATTGGGGGTATGCCGGTTGATAGCCGGTATACTGGGGTAAGTAACCGCCGTTATAATATGACGGCTGCGTATAACGGACGGGGCCGCTCCGGTAATTCGAATTGTACGCATTGGGGTCATAATAACCGTTGTCCTGACCGCCAAAGCCACCTAGAATGCTGCCGATTATAGCCCGCAGGATCGAGGTCTTCAGACTCGTTCTATTGTTTGAGTACGGATACTGCTCGTACTGATAATAATTATGATTCGGGTTGTACGCATAGCCGTTCGGGTCGGCATAGTAACCATTTGTTCGCGCATAATAGCCCGCACCCGGCGTATACGGGTTTACGGTGACGCCCTGCCTGTAGCCTCGGCGGTCCCCGTTGTATTGCCACAGATCGGGATTTGCATATCCGTTTCTAACAATACGTCCGGCCTGGTCGAACCACTGAGGTGCCGCGTACCTTTGATCATAACGGGGAGCATGCCGCCGGTCATTGTTTTCCTGATCGTTGTAGAGACGCCGATATGACTTTTCCTGATTCTTTACCGCTTTTCGTTCAGCGTTTCGTTCGTGAACCTGCTGGCTGTGGATCTGTCCGGGCGGGACCCAGCCTCCGCTCCACGGAGCCTGCTGCGGGACCGGAACATTATGGACGCGACGTTCGTCCCGGCCCTGGTTCTTGCGCTTTCCGTTGCCGTTGCCGCGGCCCTGGTTGGCACCTTCATATTGGCGGCCGTTATCATTCTGCTGTCTGTATTCCTGTGGCTCCTCCTGGCGGCGTTCGTGCTTGCCATTGCCATTTCCACGGCCTTCGCCGCGGTTATCGCCATGTTTGCCGTTTCCGTTTCCCTTATCATGGTCTTTCTGGCCATAAGACGTGTAGCCTGCGCCGAGCAAAATCACTAGACTAAAGGCCGTCATCAAGGATAATTTGGTAATAATTTTTAATAACATATCGATCCCCCTTTCAAAAAAACTACAATAAAAAATGCAGCTTTTATAACTGGATGTGAGGCAATCACCGTTCCGCCACCAAATCGTGTGTTTTGGCCATAATTTAGCTATTTTAGCGACGTTATAGTGCAAACGCTGACCATATGGAACATTTAATTGCTTCCGTCCGCAAGTTTTGCCACGCCGCACGTTCATCTACGCGCAGTGCTGAACTGGACCGGTGGCGAGCCGCAAGTTTTTTATGAGAATTTACGGCTATCCGCGAAAGAACGGCTCCTTTTCATTCCGGCTGCGGATGTCTGCCAGCGGATGGCCCGAGTCCGTGTTTTATGTTAAATAGGAGAAAAGCAATGAGAAGATCATTAGTATTATCGACGGTGTTTGCAGTCTCGACCGCCGTGTTGGCTGCCTGCGACCCCAAACCCGAAGGGCTGAATAAATCTGTCCTAACCCCGACGCCGGTGGCAACGGCAAGCCCTTCCGCCTCGCCGTCGGTCTCGCCCATCAAGCCGGGAACCACTCCGGAGGTGAAAAAGACGGATGACAAAAAGACGCTCGACTCCAAAGATGTCAACAAAGGCGTGAAGCTGCAAGGCACCCCGGTTAAGAGCCCGCAGTAAAACACGACGGGTGTTTATTTGCTCTGATAGCAAAAGGCGGGTCCGCACGGGCCTGCCTTTTTTGGCGCCCCAAAAGAAAAAACTTCGAACTTTTTCCGGATGGGACTCGTTTCCTTGTCTACAGTTACGCAGTTTCCTTTGGAGGGCTTTATGAAAAAGGTAGGAATTATCATCTTTGCGGCGGCTCTGGTTTCTGGCCTGGTCGTATCAAATATGTTCTCGTTCGGCCGCGCGTCGAGCAATCTTTTCAATTTCTCGATGAATTTCGGCGGCGAACACGGCTCCGGCCATGTGGCGAGCGAAAACCGCGATCTTTCGGGATTCAAATCCGTCGATGTCGGCGGTGTATATCAGGTCGAGATCACGGCTCAGAAAGAATTCAGCGTCGAGGTCCTGGCTGACGACAATCTCCTGCCGCTCATCAAGACCGAGGTTGACGGCAGCACTCTGCGAATCAATACGACTAGTAGGATCTCGCCCACGAACCCCGTCCGCATCCGCATCTCGGCACCAGACATAGAAACCCTGCAGGTTTCGGGGGTTGCCAATGTCACGGTCAACGATCTGAAAAACACGAGCTTTGCGATTGATTCCAGTGGGGCGTCGAAGATCGCTGTTACCGGCGAAACGGCGAAGCTTACTGTTGAGGTCAGCGGAGCCTCCAAGATCAACGCCGAAAATTTGAAGGCCGAAAACGCCAGCGTCGATTCCACCGGCGCGAGCAAGATCAATGTGAATGTTTCGGGCGAGCTTCGCACGGACCTCTCCGGTGCGAGCAAGGTCGTCTATACCGGAACGCCGACGAATGTCATGACCAAAAAGTCCGGCGCGAGCAGCGTTTCGCAAAAATAATAAGTTAGGGTGACGCCTTTAGGCGTTAGACTTTTCACGCCTAAATTCGTCACTCTTACTTAAGTTGTCGATTCCACCGGCAAAGACTGTCCCGCC
>JAYVDQ010000054.1:0-6501 GCA_043749325.1 Chloracidobacterium sp.
CAGGAAATTTCTAATTAGGTTTGGGCCCCAATAGCCGGCACCGATAACCGCAACTTTCATTGTTTGTCTCTAATGTCCGCCCTTTGCCAAAAGCATCACGGGCAGCGTTCTCAATATTATCCGCAGGTCGAACAGCGGCGACATGTTATCAATGTAAAAAAGATCCAAGATTACCATATCATTGAAATCGACTGCACTTCGCCCCGCGACTTGCCACAACCCTGTGCATCCCGGTATCACCGACAAACGCCGGCGATGCCATTCCTGATATTGATCGAGTTCATAAGGCATGCATGGCCGCGGGCCGACAAGGCTCATATCGCCGCGAAGTACATTGAAAAGTTGTGGCATTTCGTCCAGGCTCGTCTTTCGCAGGATATGTCCGACCCGTGTCACGCGCGGGTCGTTTGTGATCTTCTTGACCGCCTCGCCGCGATCTTCCTGTGCGTCGGCCTGAATAAAATCGGCTACAAACTCTCGATGAGCAGCATCATCGCTGCCTGTGAGCATCGTGCGAAACTTATAGAATTCAAAAGGCTTACAATCCTTTCCGATCCGCGTGTGGTTGTATAACACCGGACCTTTCGAGGTTATTTTGATCAGCAACGCGATGACTACGAACGGGATAAACAAGAGGACAATCCCGACGACCGTCAGCACCACGTCGAAAACGCGTTTATAGACGCTGAAAAGCGCGTTCTCATAGTTTTGCGGCATCTTGACGATCGGCACGCCCAGATATTTTTCGAGCAGCACCTTTTCGGGAATAATGTTGTAAAGCTCGGAAACGAGCCGAACATTGGCTGATGTTGCCTGCGCTTTATCGATGATTTCAAGCAGGCATCCATGCGTCACTTCGCTCTCGGCGATAATGATTTCCTTGATCTCAAATCTCTCGACGAGATGCTTCAATTCACTGAGCTTGCCAACATTCTCGATGTTTTCAAACACATGCTCGCCAACCGGCAGATCCTCGTCTACAAAACCGACGACTTCAAATCCGTGACTGTTATCGAACGTGATCTGCGCGGCCACTAACTTTGCCGTGCGGTCGCAGCCGACGATAAGAACCTTTCGGTGAAGTATCTTTTTTTGCGAAGCAAGAGCAAACAATCGCCGGAATACAAGCGTTCGAAATGCGACGGTCGTCAATAGTGAGATGCCAACGAACATCGCGAGCACAAGCCGCGATTCGACAAAATCAAGCCGCTTGACGACGAACGTGATCAGGACCAATCCGATCAGCCCGTAAAGAAGCGACTTGAATATTGCTATCACTTGCTCGCCGAACGACATAAAAAGGTTCAGCTTATACAGGTTAAAATGCTGAAAAATGACGATCCAGACCAGCGAATAAACGAGGATCAGAGCTCCCTGTGTTCTAACAAGCGGTCTCGAAAGTAGCTCCATTAACGGCACGCCGTTAAAACGTATTAAGATCGCCGCTACCCAGGCACCGAGCAGCAGAATATAGTCGCAAATAGCGAGTACGAATTTATATTTTGGATATTGCTTGAACATTTCAGAGGTAACGGTCAATCTGCTCTATTACAAATCTTTCCACTCTGTCGGTCAAGGCATTCACGGTCTGGGCATTGCGCCGCTCTATTCTGATCTTGGACAGATCGCGTGCGTGGCGGATAAATGTTATCAGGCCTTCAGCCTCCATCTGCCGGTCGAGCGAGCCAAGTTTTCCGGCGAAAATGCTGTAAACGGGTACGCCGAGCAGTGCTGCTTCACGGTTCATTGTCCCGCCGCCCGAAATGAGCAGATCGGCAGCAAATGCCAGATCGAGCCCATTCGCCGCCTCGTCCAGGATAATGCAACGGTCAATCGCATCGGGGATGTTCGTTAGTAGTGTCTCTATCTCCCTCGCCTGTTCACGGGTGCGTGGGACGACGATGGTAAAGACATCCGGACTATTTAATAGAAAATGCAGAACGTCCTCGAGCAGAACCTCGCTCTTTTCCGAGTGGTAGTTTGCGGTAGTCGCAGGTGGCCGCAGAACAGATAATATTTTGTTGTCGGAGGCATCAAGGCCGTGCTTTTCAAAAAAGATCTGACGAAAATTCGGTGTCGGTCGAAACTTACTGACGTAAAGCTCCTCCTTAATGCCGGGGTACTTGACTCGCTTTCTAGCGGGCAAACCGATCCGATCAAGCACTTCATCAGGAATTGCATCGGGTACTAAGACCTTGTCAGAAAGTTTGTTGAATATTCGCGTCTCGGTATATTCATAGTCATACATCGTCAGGATAGGAATCCGCATGCCGAGCGCGGCCAGTAACATTGACCGCGATCCGTGACTGATTGCTACTGCGACATTTACCTTGCTAAGAAAGGTTAAATCTAAAGCGCGGGCGAATAATCCGCGTATCTTGTTGAATTTATTCTTGCCATAATGACGACCGATAACAAAGTATGTTCCTTGTAGTCCTGCTAGATCGAGCAGTTCGAGGGTTTGCGAATGGTCACGAGCGGTAAGAATTACCTCGACACCGCTTTTGCGGTAATGTTTGATGATCGGCGCGAAAAGCGGCACGTGCGGGGAATTATCGAGGTCGATCCAGATTGCTTTATTATCCAAAATGCAGGTATTAGTTAGTACCAACTAGGCCGCCGCCGCTTCACGCGAGATCGCTCCCGACAAGCCCTCACAAACATACCCGATCATTTCATCGGTCAATTCAGCATACATCGGCAATGATAAAAGCTCGCTCATTTGCGAATGCGCAACCGGAAAATCCGACGGCTGATATTCGAAATCAGCATAAACATCGAGGTAAGGCAGAGCTGTCGGGTAGTGCAATCCAGTGTCTATACCTGCTCCATTCAGCTTGGCTGCGACGGCGTCGCGGTCTTTCACCCGGATAACGTAGAGATGATATGTGTGCGTTGAATGATCAGGTGCCGTCGGCAGCGAAATTCCCGTGCCGGCAAGCATCTCATTGTATAGAGCCGCATTACGTCGCCGGGCATCGAGCCAACCATCGAGGTGCGGCAGCTTAGTCGATAAAACCGCCGCCTGAATCCCGTCCATCCGGCTGTTGCGGCCTATAAGTGTGTGCTGATACTTCGCCGGTTGCCCGTGATTCGCGGTCAATTCGTATTCGGGATGGGCGACGAGAAAAGTGGGGTCTTTTTGCAGGACAAACGCGAGCAATGACGACGCCTCGCGCCGAAATTCGGCGACGCCGGCCTCGCGGAGAATTTCGGCCGAGGAACTTATTGCCGCGGAAATGTTCATGGGTCTGGTGGACCGGGTTACAGGCCTTTTCTCTTGTAAACCTTAATGAAAAAAGGCTCCTCACCGATCATGGGGTGCTGCCCGGCGGGCACGCCAAAAACTTCGACTGTTTCATAGTTTTCCTCGATCCAATTTCCAAGTGTTTGATAAAAATCCCGACCGAAGGCAACCGAGCCAAATTCCCTCATGGCCCGATCGGGTATGAAAATATACCGGACATTGTCTCGCTTCAATGCAGCGATCGCGTCGAGTTCATCCTGCTTACTCATAAACCCGGGGATCAGAACCTGGTGCCGCAAATTGATTCGCCGTCCGGTGAGAAACGCCAGATCATTTCCCTCCGGCAGGACGGCTATCGTCTCGCGTTCAGCAGTGTTGGCCTGGATAAATTTAAGTGTCGCCTCGATCTCAGGGCCGGTGTCGGTTTCGACTATTACCGTGCCGTATGGCGCAGTAATTTCATAGGAAAATTTTTTCCGATACCTGAAACTAAAAGCGGCGATCATCGACAGGATGGTGATGACACAAATAGTCCGTGTGATAAGGCTCGCGCGGATAAAGGATCGATCATCACCGGTCCATCTTTTGACGGCAAGCGGTAGCTCCCACAAAAGAGCGTAAAAGATCAGAGCCAGTGACGTCGGCAGGAAAAAGCTGCCGGAAAAGCCGCCGCTCGGAACGCGAAGGATCACACGCACGATTATTATGAGACTGTAAACAGCAATGATAAAAAGGAAACCGTCTGTGGAGCCTCTCTCGGAAGCAATTGTGTTTTCAGATGTCTGCCTGGATCTCCGCCGCCATTCAATAAAAATGATACCTAGTAGAAAAAAGGGTAGAGCTCGCAACGGGCTTCCGTCCCACTGCTTGAAAAACAATGCCAAAATTATTGCCGTGATGATTGCCGAGATCGCGAACGGCCCGATCAATTTTGAGCGGAGTTTGCCCGTACGGTCGCTGAAAAACATGATTCCGAAAGTAAATGCGGCTCCCAATGTCGCCGCTCCTATCATCTCGATAAATGAGCTGACCGGGTAATTCAGGCCCGATCGGAATTGGTTGTAAAAAACAAGTGATTCGGGAATATTGGTGTAAAACAGATGACAGTCGTCGACCAGTATCTTCCGGTCTATGTTGGCAAATAACACCACAAAAACCGGAACCGCAACCGCCAACGCAGGTATCGCCGCGTAAGCGAGATCGGTCAGCAAGGAGCCGATCTTCGTCCGATGTAAATAGATCAGATAGAGCGTGACCGTCACGGCTCCAGCAAAGCCGAACTCCTGCTTTGTTATTGTCGCTAGGCCTATGAAGAGACCGGCCACGATCAGATCGCGCCTTTTTCCTGATTCGGCAAAACGCAGTGTAAATAAAACGGTCGTGAGGGCAAAGACCGCGGCGTGCAGAGCGGCAAAAGAATACGGGAATATCAGATTCCCCGACGGTTTGAACGCACACAATACCACCACAAACGACGTGGCGATCGCCGTTTCTGTTGGCGGCGCTAATTCTCTGAAGATCTTGTAACAAAGAATAACCAGCAGTATTGAGAAAATGATGCCGCTGACGATCAGGGTGTCTAGGTGTACGCCGAAAACCCTGTAAAGAAAGGCATTAAAATATGGTGAAAACGGCGGGTACAGATAGTGGACATCACGGTAAAGCATTTCACCATTGAGGAGCCGCTGCGGCAGATCGGTCTCGCGTCCGCTGTCAACGATCAATGTCGTCCAACGCCGCCACGAAACAAAAAACATCGCAGCATACGTCAAAACAATGGCATATTGCGGGCGGATCAGAGATTTGAGGCTGGAGGGGAAATTCATTTGTAACTGGATTGACCAGAATTTTTATTCATAATCGCACAATCGCGGTCGCGTTGAAAAGATCGTCTAAAAAGTCCTTTTGAAGAATTGACCGACCTTTTGCCCTTTCTAACGAAAAACTACATAATAAATGCTTGTAAAACAGCATTTGTATGAAGTTTTTCTCCGATATTCGGCTGTTGATCTTAGGCATTTGGCTCGGGGCAGCGGTGTTTTTCATCGGCGTAGCCCAGAGTGCGTTTGCGGTTCTAACGGACCGCGAATTGGCCGGAGCGGTGGTTAACCGAAATCTTACGGTCCTCAATTTTGCGGGGATAGGCATTGCCGTTATCCTGCTTTTGACGTCGCTGATGGCGACATCGCGGATAAGCAGGTTTTGGCTGTGGATCGAACGCTTTCTGTTGCTTTTTCTTGCCGCGGCGTGTGCAGTGGGACAATTCGTGATCGGATTTTGGCTGGCGTCCATTCGTGCACAGATCGGCCGCCCAATCGATGAGGTCGCCGTGGACGATCCATTGCGTGTTCAATTCAATACGCTGCACGAATATTCGGTTTGGGTGCTGTTTGCGGCCATGATCGCCGCACTGATAGCTTTTTTCATTATCTCGAACCGCAAATTCCAAATACCCGAAGCTGCAAAGCCGGATGTGTATGACTTTTCAAAGGAATTTAAGATCTAATTGTTATGGAACTGATCGAAAATCTCGATACTTTTACAACTCGATTTTCCCGTTGGAATGGTAACGAAAGCCTTAACGGCTATCCCTTCGTCGAAAATATCCACTCGCCTTTTACGCCATTACGTCGTGCGTTGCCGATGCTCAATCTCGCATTGATCACGTCAGCAGGGGCATACATCGATGGAATGGAGCCATTCGATATCGAGTCAAAAGACGGCGACCTGAATTACCGCGAGATCCCCGTTGAGGTCGAAGCAAGCGATCTGCGGTATTCGGCAAAAGGCTACGACCCAGCCGCTGTAAACCAGGATAGAAATGCCCAGATCCCGATCGATCGCCTGCTCGAATATGCAGAAAACGGCGTGATCGGCGGTTTGAACAATGTTTGGTGGAGCATCAGCAGCTACATTCCAAACGCGGCCCGCGTCGCGAACGAACTGGCTCCGGCCATCCTTGCCAGGCTCGGCCGCTACGAGATCCACGCTGCTCTATTTATTCCGGCGTCGCGGCTTTGTCATCAGACGCTTGGGATAATCGCCCGCGCGGTTGAGGCGAGCGGGATTCCGACGGTCAACATTTCGGTCGATCCGAAAAGTACGGACAAGGTGCGCCCGCCGCGTACGGCATATTACAACGGTGAATTTGGCTCGGTCGCGGGACAACCGAATTGGCGCGAGTATCAATTACGGATCATCGACGAGACCCTGCGGTTAATGGAAACATTTGACCAGCCGGGCTCACGAAAACT
>JAYVDQ010000055.1:0-4757 GCA_043749325.1 Chloracidobacterium sp.
AGCTGCGGTGAGTTAAACGCTTCCATAGTATTCTCCTTTGTTGAAAGTCAATGATGCCCAACTACTTATTAACACTTGTACCGTTGATAATACGGCAAATCGCGGCGTGTTATCAACAACACCCTTTCACTAATGGAATTTATCTATTTTCAGGTCTTTGCCGTCAGTCGAAACCGAGATCATTCCATGTTCGCCGGTTGTCAAAATCGTTGCACCGCTTACTCTCCATCTTTCAACAACATCCGCGTGCGGATGGCCAAATGGCGATGAGCGTCCGACGGATATAACGGCGTATTTAGCTTGAGTTGTGTTGATAAATTCCTGCGTAGAGGATGTCCGGCTGCCGTGGTGCGGCACCTTGATTAGATCGGCGTGTAGGTTGCCGCCGCCATTGATTAATGCAGCCTCGGCGGTACGTTCGATGTCGCCCGTCAAGAGAAATGAGCGATTATCGTAGCTAATCAGCAATACAACCGAATGGTCGTTGTCCGAAACTGCGTTCGGGTCATCTACAGAAATCGGATAAAGCACCTCAACAGTCGCATCACCGAATTTCAGTATTTCGCCGCGAGCAACGATCTCCGACGAAATTCCGCGCCGCCGCAAGATCGTCGATAATTCCGCAAAATTAGGATTGCTCATCGGAGCACGGCCAAAAATTGCCGAGCCAATATCGAAATTTTTTGCCACGTCCGTTAGGCCCTGAATATGGTCGGCATCCGCGTGTGTCGCCAGGATGTGATCGATATGCGAATATCCTTTGGTCCATAGCACCTCGGAAACAACCGCCTCACCGATGCCGCGTGTGTCCGGCTCGAACGGCTCAGCCTCGTCGTCCGAGTTTTTGCCAGCGTGATAACTAAATCGTCCGCCGCCATCGACGAGCAGCGTCTGGCCGTTCGAAAATGTAACAAAGGCCGAATCGCCCTGGCCCACGTCCAGAAAATCGATGTGCAGACGACCATCCGGTCTTGGTGCACTAAATGGATGAAAAACAACGATAGCGACGAGCAGCTTTAATGTACCCAAAGCCGCGTAAAACAGGCGGCGGTCGATAAAACGCTTGGCAATTATTATTTCGAACGGTCTCCAACGGCTACCCGCGATTGCGATAAAGATCAGCGGCACGAAATAGATGGCGTATATCGCTCGCCCAGCTCCGGTGTATGCCGGCAGACGAAAATTCGCCCAGGTGAATTCGGAAAGCAGCCTAGGCAGGGCGAGCATCAACCAATTTGAAACGTCGGCGAATGCCGAAAACGGTGCCACCAAAGAGCCGCTAATATGTCCCAGAAGAGCCCCGATAACCGCCGCAAAGCTCTCAATCGCTATGAAAAAGCCGACCCATAGATTTAGCAATACGGACGCAACCGAAACCCGATGAAAATAAACAACCGACAGCGGCAGCATGCATACGGACACGAGCAGCGAAACCAATATGCCTTCGAAAACATATCGAGCGACGCGCTTGATCCCGTCGCCTATTCGGCCCGCTAAATATGGCGATTTGAATAGTTTCGCGGTCCAAACCTGGCGTTTTGATTCGATCATCCAGGCGTTTTCGTGCCAATAGAGCGTCTCGCAAAATCGCCGCAGCCAGTCCGGCACATTCGGCGGAAACGGAGTCCGTGCGGCCGGCGTCCAACTGCCAATATTTCGGAGATTCTCGATGAGCGGATAGGCAAACGCAACTATCGCTCCGACACTCACAAAAGTAAGCTGAAACGATGGATTAAACAGATCCGACGGCCGCCAGGCAAGCAGAATGAGCGAGCAAACACCAAGAGAATTCAATAAAGTTCCCCGACGATAGATCGCATAGGAGAACAAAATGATCGTAAACATTATCGACGCCCGCACCACTGGCACGTCGGCTCCGACAGCCAGCGTGTATGCCCATAGCACGGCCGTCGTCACGCCAAATTGCAGCCAGCGGTTCCGCGTAATTTGTCGCAGAAACAGCAACAATAACCCGCCGATAAATGTGATGTGCAGGCCGGAAATAACTAGGATGTGAAACGTCCCGCCCTCGCGAAAAAGGTCGGCCGTATCTTTATCGAGAAAATATTTATCACCGAGCAGCGAAGCGATCATCACCCCGGCGGTCCGGCGGCCGAGATTATTTTTAAAATCGTTTATCATGCCCGCACGCTGGTCGTAAACCCATGCAAGCGGCAGAAATACGCTTTCGTCAGCGATATGCTCGATCAACAGACCGCTCTTGACCGTTCCCGTAGCATCAACCCCTAAACGGTCGAGCACTTCGCGTTTTGTCATCACGCCGGGATTTAGGAATTCGTCTTGGCGTTCGAGTCCGCAAGCGATACGGATCCGCGAGCCGTATTTCAAATCTGAAATTTGAACTTCGTTTTGGTTTTCTGTGACCGGCACGAATAGCCTTACATTTCCCGATACGCTTAGGTCCTTGCCTCGATACCGCAGGGTCTCAGCCCGCAACGTAAGAAATTCGCCGCCCACCGACGGCTCAGGGTGGCCTAGTAAGAGCCCTTCAACCTCGACGGGCGAGCCAGACTTCATTGCGCCGTTGTCGTACAGAACCTTGAGCCGGTTGGCCCGAACACTTTGAACTTCGACCTGCTGAGATAGCGCTCCTGCCGCCACAAACGCTATTGCAATCAGGGCTGTGGCGATGTCTGTTTTGCGAAGCGTAAATGCGAGCAATGCCGAAACGATGCAAACGGCAACGGATATTCGCGAATCAATTGCTGCTATTTTTGCCGTCAGTATCCCGGCCGCAAAACACACGGCCATAAACAACATCGGATACCGGCTAAAGGTTGTGCGGTGGGTGGTTTCGGTCATTGGGAAATGTCATTCTGCTCGCAAATACAGACGTAGTTCGTCAAAGCGTTTTTCGCTAACGCCTTTGATCAGCATCAGGTGTTCGACGCGGCGAAACGGGCCGTTTTCCTCGCGAAAGACGAGGATCGCCTCGGCGGTTTTGCGACCGATGTGCGGCAGGTTTTCGAACTCGTCGATGGAGGCGGTGTTGATGTTGACGGAGTTTGAAACTGGTGAAGATATGCGTGTCGGCTCAAACACGACACGGGACGAGCACGCCGAAACGAACAGCAGGTAAACTATGAGAGCAATCGATCTTATTGGCATTTTCGGTAATAATAGCCAGTAATCGATTTTCAGCCAAATGCTTTTCGTGATTTTCGTGTATTTCGTGCGGCCATTCTTATTGCTCATTCTCCATCTCGGAGATGTCCTGTAGGTCTTCGTATGCTTTTGGGAGCACCGGACGGGCCCGCGAGCTGCCGTCCATTTCGCCTATGTAGCCTTCGCGGACCATTGCGTCGAGGATCGCGGCGGCGCGGCCGTAGCCGATACGCAGGTGACGCTGGAGCAGCGACGTGGAGCCGCGTTTTGCCTGAACGACGCATTTCAACGCATCGTGAAACTGAGGGTCGCGGCGGCCCAGCAGATCACCGCTGTCGTCGAGTTCTTCCCACTCAACTTCTAAGGATCGTCTGAAACCCTGCTCTCGAACGTGATCTAACACGCTGCTCAAATCCTCATAAGCCAGCCGAGGTTCGAAAACACTGACGATGTCCGAACTTCCCGCTAATCTAATTAGCATTTCGTTCTGACCCGTCGGGGATAGTGGTTCTTTGGCTAAGATACCACGGGAATCAAATGGAGCCGGTACATGGGAGACTATCTTTGTAGGAATCCCAAGGGAATTTACGCGCCGTATGGTTGCCGGAGTGGGTCGTAATGTAGCAAGAACTAGATGGACGCCCACCCCACTGCCTCTCTGAACGATATCTTTTAAAAGATCGTCAATCCTAACCTGTGTTTCCGCAAAATCGTCTATGATAAGAATAATAGAGTGAAACTCAATCCAAAGCTTGTCATCGTAGTAGGTGGTTCGTTCACACCGTTTCCGACGAACAGCTTCCAAATTGTATTCGCGAAAATCCTTCACCCGGAGTTTCGTTAGCCTCTCCTGTCGTTTATCAATCTCATTTATCAGACGTGAAAGATCCCGCCCTTCGTTTAATATTTCTCGAAAGTCGGAAGAGAGACTACTCGTCCCAAGAGTAGTTATTACGATATCTTTTGGCGAAGCCTTAAAGAGAAGTGAAGTGAGCATCGTTTGCAGGCCCGCTGGTTTTCGTCCTTCAGTAGAACCCGCAATGAAGACATGTCCAAGTTCAGCCAGACTGACCGTTACCATCGAGCCATCCCTTGATTCACCAAAACCGACGGTTGTTGATAAATACGCCCCTTGAAACCCCTTAGACTCTATTAAGGCGCGAAATGATCCGCTGCCAGAATTTTGCGTGATAAGCGAAGGCTGTGGCAATTGATATACTGAATCAGGATTGCTTTGCGGATCGAGCCACGTTTTCACCTCTGAGAATTTCTTAAACGAACTCTCCTTAAAATCGAGGCGATAGTCAACGGTCAGTTCGCGGCTCGCTTCGAAAACGACATCTTCGCCCCAAAACGCGAATGTAGTTGAATTTTGTAGGTTTCGAATCTCTTCTTGTAAACGAGCCTGGAAAGTTGCGATGTCCGCAGTATCCCGTGACATCCAGAGAAAAAGCTCATCCCTATCGACCAGTATGCAGTCCGATGCAGCGGCAAGTGTTTGAGCATCCTTAGTAAAGTAATTGTTCGTTATGACCATCGCACCATCGCAACCGTAATAATTCTTTCCAGTTACGGCATCGCTTATTGCACGACGAGAAATCGGCTGATTGTATCGCTTTACCTGAACCGCA